>NZ_NKUH01000044.1:0-66399 GCF_009192895.1 Xanthomonas sp. LMG 12460
AGCAAAGCTTTCGCCCTTGCGGGCGAGTTACTTTTCTTTGCTCGCGCAAAGAAAAGGTAACCAAAAGAAAGCGCGCCCTGCCTCGCGCCCTCCGCGCTGCGCGCTCCGGGTCCGCGTCCATCGCGGGGATCCGCGGAAGGGGCATCCTGCCCCTGCCGCGGACGGCGTACATCCATGTACGCCGCCCTTCGGGTGTTTCCCCACGATGGCCGCCGCTTCGGAAGGGAACCCGGTACGGCAACAGCAACAACAAAGCAAAAGCAAAGACCAGAGCGACAGCAACAGCAACAGCGACTGCAAAAGCAAAAGCAAAAGCAAAAGCAAATTCGAAATCGGTAACAGCAACGACACTAGCAACAGCGGCGCGGACAACGCGCCGCTCCAATAAGTGGCTACAGCAACGCCGCGCCCGGACACTGCAACGGCGACACCCAGTGCTGGCTACCAAAACCAGCGTCCGCGAAGGCCGCCTGCACCGCCGGCGCCGCGGCCTCCGCCTCGGCACGGCTGGCGAACCAGGCGAACACACTCGGACCAGCGCCGGAAATGCCCGCACCCATCGCCCCCGCCGCCAGCGCCGCCGCCTTGGCCGCGTCGAAGCCGACGATCAGCGGCGCGCGCCGCGGCTCGATCAGCACGTCGCGCAGGCCGGCGCGCACCAGCGCCTCGGCGCCGGCATGGCAGCCCGCCAGCACCAACGCCAGGTTCGCGCTCTGCGCCACGAACTCGCCGAGCCGGTATTCCCCTGCCAGCGCCGCACGCGCGTGGCGCGTCTCCAGCGTCGCGTCCGGATGAACCAGCAGGCTGTGCCAGCCGCTCGGCACCGGCACCGGCACCAGCCGCTCCAGGGTCGACAACACCAGCCCACCCAGCAGCATCGGCCCGAGGTTGTCGCCGTGGCGGCTGCCGCTGGCCACCGCCTCGCCGTCGAGCGCGTAGCGATACAGTTCATCGCGCGACAGCGGCGCGCCAAGCAAGGCATTGGCCGCCACCAGCGCGGCCACGCACGAGGCGGCCGAGCCGCCCATGCCGGAGCTGAGCGGGATGCCCTTGTCGATCTCCAGTTCGAAGCCGAACGACAGCGCCAACGCCTCGCGCAGCGACATCAACGCGGCACCGGCGGTGTTGCGTGCGGCCTCCAATGGCAAGGCCACGGTGGTGCCACGGATCGCGGCAATACGCACCTCCGGCGCGTCGATACGGCGCACCGTCACCGTGTCACCGACACCTTCCACCGCATAGCCCAGCAGGTCGAATCCCACCGCCACGTTGGCCACCGAGGCCGGCGCGAACGCGCTTGCCTGCGTCGGCAGCGCGGCCGGGCCTGCGGCGCTCTCTGCCAGCATCTGCATCCGGCTCACAGGCGCGCGCCCTCGCCCGCCGCGACCCGCAGCAGGTCGGCGAACACGCCGGCGGCGGTCACTTCCGGGCCGGCGCCCGGCCCCTGCACAACCAGCGGATTGTTGCAGTAGCGGCGGGTGGTGAACTGCACCACGTTGTCGGTCAGACGCAGATTGGCGAAGGCATGGTCGGCCGGCAGTTCCACCAGGCCCACGCTGGGTGCATGGCCCGGCGCCAGCCGCGCCACGTAACGCAGCACGCAGCCGCGCGCCCTGGCCGCCTGCAGGCGCTGCGCGAACACCGCATCGACCTCGTGCAGGCGCGCCATGAAATCGTCCACGCTGGCCTGGCGCAGCGCTTCCGGCACCAGGCTTTCCACCGCCACGTCCTCCAGGCTCAACTCGTGCCCGGCCTCGCGCGCCAGGATCACCAGCTTGCGCGCCACGTCGGTGCCGGACAGGTCGTCGCGCGGGTCCGGTTCCGTGTAGCCCATGCCGCGCGCCTCGGCCACCAGCTGCGCGAACGGCACGCTGCCGTCGTACTTGTTGAACAGCCAGGCCAGGGTGCCGGAGAAGATGCCTTCGATCGCGGTAACCGCGTCGCCGGTATCGACCAGGTCGCGCAAGGTGGTGATCACCGGCAGACCGGCACCGACCGTGGCTTCGTAGCGGAAGCGCGCGCCGCTGGCGGCGGCCGCGGCGCGGATGGCGTGGAAGCGCGGCAGCGGCCCGGCGCCGGCCTGTTTGTTCGGCGTGACCACGTGAATGCCGGCGGCCAGCCAGCCGGCGTAGCGGTCGGCGACGTCGGCGCTGCCGCTGCAGTCGATGATCACTGCATGCGGCAGATGCGCCGATAGCAGGTGCGCGGTGAACGCGTCCAGGTCGGTCGGCTGCTGGCCGGCGGCCAGCGCCTGCCGCCAGTCGCCGGCGAAGGCGCGCGGCTCCAGGCGCATCGTGCTGCGCGAGGCCACCGCGCGCAGGCGCAGGTCGAGGTTGGCCTTGGCCAGCAGTTGCGGCTGCGCGGCGCGCAACTGGTCCAGCAGCGCCGCACCGACGTTGCCCGGCCCGATCACGCCGACCGAGAAGGTCTGCGGCGACAGCCAGAAACCGGCATGCGCGGCGCGCAGCGCCTTGGTCGCGTGCGCGCTGTCGATGGCCACCGAGATGTTGCGCTCGGACGAGCCCTGCGCGATCGCCAGGATGTTGACCTGGGCGCGGCCCAAGGACTCGAACAGGCGCGCGGCCACGCCGGGCTGCCCGGTCATGCCGTCGCCGACCGCGGCCAGCACGCTGATGCCGGTGGTCAGCTGCACGCGCTGCACCTGGCCCACCACCAGTTCGTGGGCGAACGCGGAGAGCACCGCGTCGCGTGCGCGTTCGGCCTCGTTCTGGCGCACCACGCAGCAGATGGAATGCTCGGACGACCCTTGCGAGATCATCACCACCGACACCCGCGCGTTGCGCAGTGCGGCGAACACGCGCTCGGCGGTGCCGGGCACGCCGATCAGGCCGGTGCCTTCGAGGTTGAGCACGGCCAGGTCCGGGCTCAGGGTCAGCCCCTTGATCGGGCCGCTGGTGGCGCTGCTGGCGGTGATGCGGGTGCCCGGGTGCTCGGGCTGGAAGGTGTTGCGGATGATGATCGGCAGGCCGCGCTCGATCGCCGGCGACATGGTCTGCGGATGCACCACCTTGGCGCCGAAATAGGCCAGCTCGCAGGCTTCGTCGTAGCTGAGCGTTTCCAGTTGCACCGCTTCGGGCACGACCCGCGGGTCCGCCGAAAGCACGCCGTCGACGTCGGTCCAGATGTGCAGCTCGGCGGCGTCGAACAGCGCGGCGAAGATCGCGCCGGAGTAGTCGCTGCCGTTGCGGCCGAGGGTGGTGATGCGGCCGGCGCGGTCGCGGGCGACGAAGCCGGTGACCACGATGCGCGGCTGCGGGTGCTCCGCGCGCCATTGCGCCAGGCGCTGCGCGCTGGCGGACCAGTCCACGTCCACGCCCAGCTCGCCGCGGTCGACCACCAAGACCTCGCGCGCATCCAGCACCGCGCACTCCTCGCCCAGCGCACGCAGGTGGTCGCCCAGCAACTGCGCCGAGTACACCTCGCCCAACCCCTGCACGCGGTCCAGCACTTCCCGCGGCAGTTCGCCGATCACCGCCAGCGCGGCGAGGATCTCGGCCAGGTGCTCGAAGCGCGCGTCCAGCCATTCGACCGTGGCACCGGCATGTTCGCCAAGCAAGGCCACTGCGGCGGCGCGATGGCGGGCACGGGTTTCGTGCCAGCGCTCGCGCCAGTCGCCGTGGCCGCGCGCAGCCAGTTCGGCCAGGCCGATCAACGCATCGGTGACGCCCTTCATCGCCGAGACGACGGTGACCTGGAGACGTTCCGGGCGCGCCAACAGCAGTTGCGCGACATGACGGTAGCGTTCGGCATCGGCCACCGAGGTGCCGCCGAACTTGTGCACGACAGTGGCGGCGGCGAGCGCGGGATCGACGGCGGAATCGGGCGAAGCGGCGACAGCAGGAGCGACGGCGGGGGGCGACATGGAAGACCTCGGAGTGGAGGCCCCGCTCGCATCAGGCTGAGGGATTCCCCGCATCCTGATCCGGGTGCGGGGCCGTGGTGTTCGACGATCAGACGAAGACGACGGGCCGCACCGGGCGAATGGTGAGGGTGGTAATACCGGTGGTAATGCCCGCAGCAGCGCCCGCCGCGTGCCGAAGCGAGCGCGGAAGCGAGATGGCGATAGGGGCGAAGACCAGAGGCATGGACGCAAGAGGACATCATGCGCCGGGGCGCTGTCAAGCGCCGCGTGTGCGACCGCAGCATCGGCGCTGCGGCCCTGGCAAACGGTTGCAAAAGTGACTATCGCGCCAAGCCAGGAAACACCACGTTAAGGCCACCAAGCAGGGTGCGCCGGGCGACACGCAACGCCGTCCAAGCAGGCCTGCGCGATCGGCGCGCAGGGAACGCGCGACGCCGCCGGCGCCGCGCGTTTTGCGCAAGCCTTACTGCTGCTTCTGATCGGTCGGCGGCTGCTGCTGTGGATCCGGGTTGGCAGGATCCTCGGGGGTAGTCGGGCTGGTTGGAGACGTCGTGGTCGGCGGCACGCCCTGCGACGCGTCCTGGCCCTGCATCGTGCCTTGCCCGGTCGCGGTGCCGCTGGCATCGCCGCTGGTGGTGCCGGCCGGGGCGGTGCTGCCGCCTGCCGGGCTACCGTCGGCCGCTGCGGGCGGGTTGGCCGCATTCGGATCGGTGGCCGGTTGGTCGCCGTCGCGCTTGCAGGCCGCAAGCGCAGCCAGCATCGAACCGACCAGGACCATCTTCATTGCTGTTTTCATCTCTGACTCCTGCTTCGCATAGGGGTGGGAATCGCTGCGGGCGTGCCGGCAAGCCGGCGATCACGCCAGGCCCGAGGCGATCAGGACCGCCGATGCGCGGCGGCGATCGTCCCGCCGCACGGAGTTGCGGGCGGGACGCTTGTGGCGGACGTGGCGGAGGCGACTCCGTCCTCGTCGTCCATCGGCACTGCAAAAGTAGAGTAAGCGGCGCGAATCGCCGCCAAGCGCAGTGGCCGACGGACGCAGCCTACGCAGGACGATGCTCAGGCCGCGTCGGTACAAGGTGTAGAGGACGTTATTGCAGACAGATCGGACACCGCGCGATTCACCATCGCGGCCGCTGCTCAGGATGCATGGGCAGGCAACGCGATGGCCGCTGGCGGCGCCGCGGCCGCGGCGGACGGCATGCACGAAATGGTGACCCCGGCGCGATTCGAACGCACGACCTGTCCCTTAGGAGGGGACCGCTCTATCCAGCTGAGCTACGGGGCCATTGGCCTGGCGGGGATTCTACGGCATGCCCACGCGTTTTTTGCGCTCGCCAGCCGCCCCCGCCAGCGGCGGCGGCCGGATGCGTCCGGTCTGCTAAAATTGCCGGCTGCGCGTCCCGCGTCCCCCGCCTGCGGTCGCCTTCCCTGTCGCAACGAACCCAGGAGATTCCATGTCCGCTGACCTGCTCAAGGCGCTCGGCCTCGCCGCTACCAACTCCGGCACCTATCTCGGCAATGGCGAGTGGTCCAGCGCCACCGGCGCCGGCGTGCTGCAGCCGCTCAACCCGTCGAGCAACGACATCATCGCCGACGTCCAGGCCACCACCGAGCAGGACTACGAAACGGTGATCGCCCGCGCCCAGGCCGCGTTCAAGGTCTGGCGCACCACCCCGGCGCCGCGCCGCGGCGAAGCGGTGCGGCTGTGCGGCGAAGCGCTGCGCAAGCACAAGGACGCACTGGGCTCGCTGGTCGCGCTGGAAATGGGCAAGAGCAAGCCGGAAGGCGACGGCGAAGTGCAGGAGATGATCGACATCGCCGATTTCGCGGTCGGCCAGAGCCGCATGCTGTACGGCTACACCCTGCATTCGGAGCGCCCCGGCCACCGCATGTACGAGCAGTACCAGCCGCTGGGCCTGGTCGGCATCATCAGCGCGTTCAACTTCCCGGTCGCGGTGTGGAGCTGGAACGCGTTCCTGGCGGCGATCTGCGGCGACATCTGCATCTGGAAGCCGTCCAACAAGACCCCGCTGACCGCGATCGCGTCGATGAAGATCTGCAACGAGGCGCTGCGCGACGCCGGTTTCCCGGACATCTTCTTCCTGATCAACGACGCCGGCGTGGCCCTGTCCGAGCGCCTGGTCGAGGACACCCGCGTCCCGCTGATCAGCTTCACCGGTTCCACCCAGGTCGGCCGCGTCGTCGCCGAGAAGTGCGCGCGCCGGCTGGGCCGCTGCCTGCTGGAGCTGGGCGGCAACAACGCGATCATCCTCGACGAGAGCGCCGACCTGAAGCTGGCGGTGCCCGGCATCGTGTTCGGCGCCGTCGGCACCGCCGGCCAGCGCTGCACCACCACGCGCCGGCTGATCGTGCACGAATCGATCTACGACACCGTGCTGGCCACCCTGGTCAAGGCCTACAAGCAGGTCGAAGGCAAGATCGGCGACCCCACCGACCCAGCCAACCTGATGGGCCCGCTGAACAGCCGCGGCGCCGTCGAGCAGTTCCTGGACTCGATCGCCAAGGCCAAGGCCGCCGGCGGCACCATCGAGACCGGCGGCACCGCGCTGGACCGCCCGGGCAACTTCGTGCTGCCGGCCATCGTCACCGGCCTGAAGAACAGCGATGAAGTGGTCCAGCACGAAACCTTCGCGCCGATCCTGTACGTGATGAAGTACAGCACCCTGGACGAGGCCATCGACATGCAGAACGGCGTGCCGCAGGGCCTGTCCTCGTCGATCTTCACCCAGAACCTGAAGGCGGCGGAGAAGTTCCTGTCCGCGGCCGGCAGCGACTGCGGCATCGCCAACGTCAACATCGGCACCTCCGGCGCCGAGATCGGCGGCGCCTTCGGCGGCGAGAAGGACACCGGCGGCGGCCGCGAATCCGGCTCGGACGCGTGGAAGGTGTACATGCGCCGGCAGACCAACACCATCAACTACTCCGATTCGCTGCCGCTGGCGCAGGGCATCAAGTTCGATCTGTAACGCGGCGAGCGCGGCGGCCCGCACCCTGCGGCCGCCGCCCCTTTCCTTCTGCAAGGAGCGACAGCGATGAGTCAGGTGCGCGAGACCAATTCCCTGGCGGTGGTCAGCCTGGTCGCCGGGATCCTCGGCTGGACCCTGATGCCGGTACTGGGCAGCCTCGGCGCGATCATCACCGGGCATCTGGCCCGGGCGGAGATCCGCCGCCAGCCGCAGCGCTTCCAGGGCGATGGCCTGGCGGTGGGCGGGCTGATCCTGGGCTGGGCCGCAGTGGTGCTGGCCGTGCTGGCGGTACTGGCCTTCGTGCTGTTCTTCGGCGGGCTGGCCTGGTTCGCCAGCACCCAGTCGTGAGCCGGGACGCCGCCGCGCCGCGGGAACGCTTCAGCGACCGCGTCGCCGATTACGTGCGCTACCGCCCCAGCTATCCGGCGGCGCTGCTGGACTGGGTGCACGGCGAGCTGGGCGTGGCGCGCGATGCGCTGGTCGCCGACATCGGCGCCGGCACCGGCATTTCCACGCGCCTGTTCCTGCAGGCCGGGCATCCGACCCTGGCCGTGGAGCCGAACGCGGCGATGCGCGAGGCCGCAGTGGCGCTGCTGCAGGACCTGCCGGGCTTCCGCGCCATCGACGGCAGCGCCGAGGCCACCACCCTGGCCGATGCCAGCGTCGACCTGGTCAGCGCCGCGCAGGCCTTCCACTGGTTCGACCTGGAGGCGGTGCGCCGCGAATGGGCACGCGTGCTGCGTCCGGGCGGGTTGGCGCTGGTGTACTGGAACTCGCGCCTGCTCGACGCCACGCCGTTCCTGGAAGGCTACGAGCAGTTGCTGCTGGAGTACGGCACCGACTACAGCGCGGTGGCCGAGCGCTACCACGACGATGCCACCATGCAGCGCTGGTTCGGCGCCGGCCTGCGCGGCACCGCGCAGTTCCCCAACGCGCAGCGCATGGATTTCGAGGCGCTGCGCGGACGCCTGCTGTCCTCCTCCTACGCGCCGCTGCCCGGCCACCCGCAGCATGCGCCGATGCTGGACGCGTTGCGCGCGCTGTTCGACCGGCACCAGCGCGACGGCGTCGTCGCGTTCCACTACCGCACCCGCGCCTTCGCCGGGACGCTGAACTGAGCCACGCCATGTACTCCCTCGCCCGACCGTTCCTGTTCGCCTTCGACGCCGAGCGCGCGCATGCCCTGGGCCTGCGCGCGATCGAGCTGGCCTACCGCACCGGCACCAATCCGCTGCTGGCGCGCACGATCGCGCCGATGCCCACGCGCGCCTTCGGTCTGGACTTCCCCAACCCGGTCGGGCTGGCTGCTGGCCTGGACAAGAACGGCGAGCACATCGACGCGCTGCTGGCGCTGGGCTTCGGCTTCGTCGAGATCGGCACGGTCACCCCGCGCGCGCAGGCCGGCAATCCGCAGCCGCGCATGTTCCGCCTGCCGCGGCAGCAGGCGGTGATCAATCGCATGGGCTTCAACAACCTGGGCGTGGATGCGCTGGTGCGCAACGTCGAGCGCGCGCGGCGCCGGCGCGGCCTGCTCGGCATCAACATCGGCAAGAACAAGGACACCCCGAACGAGGACGCCGCGTCCGACTACCTGCATTGCCTGGAAAAGGTCTATGCGCTGTCCGACTACGTCACCGTCAACATCTCCTCGCCCAACACCGCCGGCCTGCGCGAGCTGCAGGAGGAACAGGCGCTGCGGCAGCTGATCGCGCGCCTGCGCGAGGCGCAGGAAGCGCTGGCGGCGCGCCACGGCAAGCGCGTGCCGATGCTGGTCAAGGTGGCGCCGGACCTGAGCGACAGCGACATCGACGCGGCGGCGCGGGTGCTGTCGGACCTGCAGGTGGACGGGGTGATCGCCACCAACACCACCGTCGCCCGCCCCGGCCTGGAACACGAACCGCTGGGTGGCGAAAGCGGCGGCCTGTCTGGCGCGCCGCTGCTGGGCCAGTCCACCCTGGTGCTGCGCCGGCTGCGCGCGCGCCTGCCCGAGAGCATCCCGCTGATCGGCGTCGGCGGCATCCTGTCCGGTGCCGACGCGGTGGCGAAGATGGCCGCCGGCGCGGCCCTGGTGCAGTGCTACAGCGGCCTGGTGTTCCGCGGGCCGGAACTGATCGGCGAGTGCGTGGAGGCGATGCGCCGGCGCCGCGAAGCGCCCAGCCGCGGGGACGTGGTCGTTTCATGAGCACGACGGCCTGGTCGCTCACCGCGCAGGCGCCGCTGCAGGCGCTCAACACCTTCCACGTCGCCGCGCAGGCGCCGTGGCTGCTGCAGATCTTCGCGCCCGAGGCGCTGCCCGAGGCGCTGCTGGCGCCGGAGCTGGCCGGCGCCGCGCTGCTGCCGCTGGGCAGCGGCAGCAACATGCTGTTCGCCGGCGATGCGCCGGGCGTGGTGCTGTGCTTCGCCAACCGCAGCATCGACACCCTGGAGCACCGCGCCGACTACGCCATCGTCCGCGCCGGCGCCGGCGTGGGCTGGCACGAGCTGGTGATGTGGTCGCTGGCGCAAGGCCTGTCCGGCCTGGAGAACCTGGCGCTGATCCCCGGCACGGTCGGCGCCGCGCCGATCCAGAACATCGGCGCCTACGGCGCGCAGATGGGCGAGTTCGTGCACGTGGTCGAGGCCTACGACCGCGCCGACGCGCGCTTCGTGCGGCTGGACGCGGCCGCCTGCGAGTTCGGCTACCGCGACAGCCTGTTCAAGCGCCAGCCCGACCGCTACCTGATCGCCGCGGTGGAGTTCAACCTGCCGCGGCTGCACGCGCTGCGCCTGGACTACGCCGGCATCGGCGAGGAACTGCAGGCGATGGGCATCGCCACGCCCAGTGCGCCGGACGTGGCCCAGGCGGTGATCAACATCCGCCGGCGCAAGCTGCCCGACCCGGACGTGCTCGGCAACGCCGGCAGCTTCTTCAAGAACCCGCTGCTGCCGCTGGAACAGGCGCTGGCGCTGCAACACGAACACCCGGCGTTGCCGGTGTTTCCTGGCGACGACGACAGCCAGCGCAAGCTGTCGGCGGCGTGGCTGATCGAGGCCTGCGGCTGGAAAGGCTACCGCGACGGCGATGCCGGCGTGTCCGCCGCGCACGCGCTGGTGCTGGTCAACCACGGCCAGGCCAGCGGTGCCGAGCTGCTGGGACTGGCGCGGCGCATCACCGCTTCGGTGAGCGAGCGCTTCGGCGTCATCCTGGAGCCGGAGCCGCGCATCGTCGGCGCACAGTGGTAGCCGCGCCCACGCCGCTGCGCGCGGCGCTGCTGATGTCAGAGCGTGTTATGCCCTTCGAGCCGAGATGCGTTGGTCGTCCGCGGTGCGGAGATGGTGTCGCGTGGTGCGGCCTTGGCTGGCGCCAAGGCAAACCGCGCGGCGCCGGCTCCGCGCCGCGGACGGCCAACCCGTAGGGAAGCGGCCTGTGGCACGCCGAGACTGCGTTGCGCGCCTTGCCCAGGCGGCTAGCCTGGGCCACGGCGCACGCCTTGTCTCAACGCGCCACAGTCCGCTTCGCACTCGGCTCGAAGGGCATAACACGCTCTACCAGCACCATGGCCTTCGGACTGATGGTGGTCGCGATCCGGCTGGCGTCCGCGCAGCTGTCCACGCTGCAGATCGCCTTCTTCCGCAACCTGTTCGGCCTGCTGTTCCTGTTGCCGATGCTGCTGCGGCCGGGCCGGCCGTGGCCGCGCACCGCGCAACTGCCGCGTTACCTGCTGCGCACCGCGATCGGCCTGGTGTCGATGCTGGCCGGGTTCTGGGCGATCGGGCATCTGCCGCTGTCGCAGGCGATCGCCCTGTCCTACTCCACCCCGCTGTTCGCGACCCTGGCCGCCGCCCTGTGGCTGGGCGAGACGGTGCGCCTGCGGCGCTGGCTGGCGGTACTGTGCGGCTTCGTCGGGGTGCTGCTGATCGTGCGCCCCGGCGCCGCCGCGTTAAGCCCCGGCACCCTGGTGGCGGTACTGGCCGCGGTGATGAGCGCCCTGGTCGCGATCCAGATCAAGCAACTGGCGCGGGTCGACGCCGCCAACACGGTGGTGTTCTACACCTATGCGTTCTGGGTGCCGATGTCGCTGCTGCCGGCGCTGTTCGTGTGGCGCTGGCCGCACGGCATCGACTGGCTGTGGCTGCTGGCCACCGGCCTGTTCGGCACCCTCGGCCAGTTGCTGTGGACGCATGCGCTGCGCCTCGGCGAGGTCTCCGCACTGACCCCGATCAGCTTCACCCAGCTGCCGCTGGTGGCGCTGTTCGGCTGGTGGCTGTTCGACGAGACGCCGGACGGCGGCACCGTGCTGGGCGCGCTGGTGATCCTCGGCGCCAACGCCTACATCGCCCACCGCGAGGCGGTGCTGGCACGGCGTGCGGCGCGCGCCGGTGCCGGCACGCCGCCGCCCCTGGACGCCTAGCGGTGCGCGTGACGCCGCGTCGCGCCGCGGCGTCCCGACGATCGCCGACACAGGCACAGCGCGCGGTCGCCGCACGCGGCCGATGCCGCTACCATCCTCGCGCACTCGACACGGCGGCAAGCGACGCACGATGAAGACGATCGGCATGATCGGCGGCATGAGCTGGGAATCCACCCTGCCCTACTACCGGCACATCAACGAGACGGTGCGCGCACAGTTGGGCGGACTGCACTCGGCCAAGCTGCTGCTGCACAGCGTGGACTTCCACGAGATCGCGCAGTACCAGCGCGACGGCGACTGGAATGCGGCCGGGGCCGCACTGGCGGCCTCGGCGCGCGCGCTGCAGGCCGGCGGCGCCGATTTCCTGGTGCTGTGCACCAACACCATGCACTGCGTCGCCGACGCGATCGCCGCCGCGGTCCCGTTGCCGCTGCTGCACATCGCCGATGCCACCGCCGATGCGTTGCAGGCCGCCGGCATCGTCCGCGTCGGCCTGCTCGGCACGCGCTTCACCATGGAGCAGGCGTTCTACCGCGAACGGCTGCAACGGCGCGGCTTCGACGTGCTGATCCCGGATGCGCCGGCGCGCGAGGCCGTGCACCGCATCATCTACGAGGAACTGTGCCAGGGCGTGGTGCAGGCGCCGTCGCGGCTGCGCTACCGCGAGGTGATCGCAGGGCTGCAGGCGCAAGGCGCGGAGGCGGTGATCCTGGGCTGCACCGAGATCGGATTGCTGGTCGGCCCTGCCGACGCGGCGGTGCCGCTGTTCGATACGACCGCGCTGCACGCGCGTGCCGCCGCCCTGTACAGCCTGGCCTAGCGATGCGCAGCCAGGCCGCACATGCCGCCGCCAGCGTTCCGCGCGGCTGGACGCCGTTCCGACTGAGCGCCCTGCTGGTGCTGGCGTTGCTGCTGTGGCCGGTACTCGGCCGCTGCGCCGTCGCCATTCCGCCCTACACGCCGAACGTGGTCGACCCCGCCGGCACCCTCAGTGCGGACGACACCCAGCGGATCAACGCGGCACTGCAGCGCCTGCGCGAGCGCCAGCACATCTGGGGCGCGGTCTACATCGTGCCGTCGCTGCAGGACGAACCGATCGAGCGCCTGGCCGAGCGCGCCTTCCGCAGCTGGAGGCTCGGCCGGCAAGGCAGCGACAACGGCCTGCTGCTGGTGCTGGCGATGCAGGACCGGCGTTCGCGCTTCGAAGTCGGCTACGGCCTGGAGGGTGCGCTGCCCGACGTGGTCGCCCGGCACGCGCTGGACGATTACCTGGCGCCGCGCCTGCGCCAGGGCGACACCGCCGACGCGATCGTCGCCGCGTTCGACTTCATGGGCCGCGCCGCCGCGCAGGATCCCGCCGCCGTCGCCGAACTGGCGCAAGCGGCCGACGACGGCATGCACTGGCAGCGCGGCGCCATCGCCTGGGCGGGCCTGCTGGTGCTGGTGTGGCTGCTGCTGCCGCTGCGCCAGGCCTGGACCGGCTATCTGCGCAGGCGTCTGCTGCGGCGGCATCCGCGCCTGTCGGACAAGCCCGAGGAACTGGTCCAGGACACCGCGCGCGGCGGTTTCTGGGCATGGTTCATCCGCCTGTTCCTGAGCGCCAACCCCGGCATCTTCGTGGTGCTGCTGTCGGCCAGGTCGATGACGATGACGGTGATCTTCCTGGCGCTGGAACTGCTGATCCTGGTGTTGACCCTGGCCATCGCCGCGCAGCGCTACCGCTCGCCGCAGCGCTACAGCCGCTTCCTGCAGGCGCTCACACGGCGGCGCAATGCGCTGATCCGCAAGGGCCATATCGCCGAGACCGCGCCCGGCGTGTTCGCATACACCGCCAGCTACCATGCCGCTCAAGCCGCCAGGGAACGCGCCGCGGCCGAGTCCGCGGCATCGTCCTCATCCTCGTCGTCCTCCAGTTCCAGCAGCGACTCCTCCTCCGGCGGCGGCAGCTCCGGCGGCGGCGGCGCCAGTTCGAGCTGGTAGCGGGAGACTGCAGCGAACGCTCGAACAACATCAGCAGAGGAAATACTTTTCCCGTTTTACAAATATGTAGTGGGCCGCTTTGCACTTACATAAAGCGCTGCCCGCACCATCAGGCGGAAGAAATCAATTCTCTCCATTGGACGGACGTTCGCAAACAGCAGCTTCGAACCTTTCAGGCTGAGGATTGCCATGCGCGAGCCAGTCACATCCGAAAACCGCCATTTGCGCCCTACCCAACTCTTCTGCAGTGGCCCCAATAAAGCCGCTACCCGGCAAACCCGACTCCTGCTGTACGACTATCGCTGTGAGCGGGGGCAGCTGATTTAGCAAGCAATACGACTGAATAGGCTCAAGTAGCTGACCAAGACCCGCGGGATGTGCGCCCGTGAGCGCGGCCAACTGAAAGTAGGTTAAAGACTGGCGATGGCGTGCCGCCCACGCCAGCACTGCCCAAATCTGACACGCTCGCTCGGATCTGGTCATGTGTTCATCCTTCGCAGGTTTTGGAAGCGACGGCACAGCGAGCGCCAGCAGTGTGGATTGGCGCGTACTGGAGATCATGCCAATGCGCGCCGCGCACGCCAGCGCGGCCGGCGCTCGCCGCGGAACAGCAGCAGGTACAGCCCCACCACCCACACCAGCGCCGCGCTCCAGCCGCCGAGGATGTCCGAGGGGTAATGCACGCCCAAGTACACCCGCGACACGCCGACCAACAGAGTGAAGCTGCCGGCCAGCCACAGCACCGACCAGCGCCAGCGGGTACGCCAGCTCAGCGCGATCAGCACCGCGGCCAGGGTCATCGAGCCCATCGCGTGGCCGCTGGGAAAACTGAAGGTGTGGTGTTCCGGCGCGATCGACTCCCACAGGCTGGGCCGGTCGCGCTGGAAGAACTGCTTGGCGCCCATGTTCAACAGCGCCGAGCCAATGAAGGACAACGCGGCGAACAGCGCCTCGCGCCAGCGGCGCATGCCCAGCAGCACCAGCACGATCAGCGTGTCCAGCGGGATCACGCCGTACTGGTAGCCGGCTTCGGTGACCACGGTGAAGAAGCGGTCCCAACCCGGGCTGGTCAGGCCGCGCATGCTCCACAGCAGCGGCTCGTCGAAATACAGGTCTTCCAGCGCATGCACTTCGTCGGCCAGGGCCACGAACACGCCCAATGGCAGCAGGACTCCGGCGAACAGCAGCACCACGCGCCAGGCATTGAGCCGCAGCCAGCGGCGCAGGCCGGCCGCCTCGGCGGCGGATTCACCCGGTGCGGCGGACATAGGTGCGTTCGACGTACTCGTCGATCAACGCCACGAACTCATGGGCGATGTTCTCGCCACGCAGGGTCACCTTCTTCTCGCCGTCGATGAACACCGGCGCGGCCGGCGCTTCGCCGGTGCCCGGCAGCGAGATGCCGATGTTGGCGTGGCGCGACTCGCCCGGCCCGTTGACCACGCAGCCCATCACCGCCAGGGTCATGCTCTCGGCGCCGGGATGGGTCACCTTCCACTCCGGCATCTTCGCGCGGACGTGGTTCTGCACCACCTTGGCCAGCTCCTGGAAGAACTCGGAGGTGGTGCGGCCACAACCCGGGCAGGCGGTGACCAGCGGAGTGAAGGCGCGCTGGCCGGTGGTCTGCAGCAATTCCTGGGCGACGATCACTTCCTGCGTGCGCGACTGCCCCGGCTCCGGGGTCAGCGAGATGCGGATGGTGTCGCCGATGCCTTCCTGCAGCAGCACCGCCAGCGCCGCGCTGGAGGCGACGATGCCCTTGCTGCCGATGCCGGCCTCGGTCAGGCCCAGGTGCAGGGCGAAGTCCGAGCGCTGCGCCAGGTCGCGGTACACCGCGATCAGTTCCTGCACGCCGCTGACCTTGCAGCTGAGCACGATACGGTCGCGGCCCAGGCCCAGCTCCACCGCGCGCTCGGCCGAGTCCAGCGCCGAGCGGATCAACGCCTCGCGCAGCACCCGGCCGGCATCCCACGGCACTTCGCGCCGCGAGTTCTCGTCCATCAGCTGCGCCGCCAGCGCCTGGTCCAGCGAACCCCAGTTGGCGCCGATGCGCACCGGCTTGTCGTATTTCAGCGCGAACTCGATCAGCTGCGCGAACTGGGTGTCCTTCTTCTTGCCGAAGCCGACGTTGCCGGGATTGATCCGGTACTTGGCCAGCGCCTCGGCACAGGCCGGCTCCGCCGCCAGCAGTTGGTGGCCGTTGTAGTGGAAGTCGCCGATCAGCGGCACCTCGATGCCCATCATCCGCAGCTTGTCGACGATGCGCGGGATCGCCGCGGCCGACTCGGGATTGTTGACGGTCAGGCGCACCAGTTCCGAGCCGGCGCGCCACAGTTCGGCCACCTGCTTGACCGAGGAGGCGACGTCGGCAGTGTCGGTATTGGTCATCGACTGCACCACCACCGGCTTGCCGCCGCCCATGGTGACGCCGCCGATGCGGACCGGCTGGGTGAGACGGCGCGCCCAGGGCGCGGCATCGGCGGGGGGGGTGGGGCGGCTGACGGCATCGTACATGCGCCCATTTTAGCCTGCGCGGCCGCTCCTGCCGCACGCGCCGGCACCGCCGATTCAGCCAGGCGGCACCGCTGCGACGGTTTGTCGCAGGCAGCCCCTGGGTCCAGCGCATACGATGCGCAGCATGGATTCGACCGATGCCTCCTTCCTGCGCACCCTGTGCAGCCTGCGCTGGCTGGCCACCGCCGGCCAGGCCGCGACGATCCTGGTGGCGACCTGGCCGCTGCAGTTGCCACTGCCGCAGGCGCCGTTGTGGGCCGGCGTGGCGGTGCTGGCGCTGTTCAACCTGTACGCGCAGCTGCGCCTGCGCCATGCCGACTCGGCCGCGCCGGCCACCGCCTTCGGCCACATCCTGGTCGACGTGACCGTGCTGACCTGGATGGTCGGCTGGAGCGGCGGCATCGGCAACGCCTTCGGCTCGCTGTTCCTGGTGCTGATCGCGCTGGCGGTGCTGGCCCTGCCGCTGCGCTGGGCGCTGGCGGTGGCGCTGGCCTGCGTGGCCGGCTATGCGGTCAGCGCGCTGTTCGGCCTGCCGCTGCCGCACGGCCCCTACCAGGCGCTGGACCTGCAGCGTTGGGGCATGGCCGCCAACTTCCTGCTGTCCACGGTGGTGGTGCTGGTGTTCTCCACCCGCCTGGCGATGGCCATGCGCGAGCGCGAGCGCGAGCTGGCGCTGCTGCGCGAGCGCTTCACCCGCAACGAGGGCATCGTCGCCCTGGCCACCCATGCCGCGTCGGTGGCGCACGAGCTGAACACGCCGCTGGCGACGATGACCCTGCTCACCGACGACATCGCCGAACAGAGTACCCAGCCGGAGCTGCGCGAGGACCTGGACACCCTGCGCGAACTGCTGGTGCAGTGCCGCGAACGGGTGCTGGCGCTGGCCGCACCGGCGCAGCGCGCCGGCGGGCAGACGGTGTCGCTGGCGCAGGTACTGCACCAGTGGCAACTGGTGCGGCCGACCGTGCGGCTGCGCCGCAACGACGACGCGCCGCTGCAGCTGCGGATGGAAAGCGCCATCGGCCATCTGCTGCAGGTATTGCTGAACAACGCCGCCGACGCCGGCGAACGCGCCGGCCACCCCCAGGTGGACCTGAACGTGCGGGTCACCGGCAGCGAATTGGTCGGCGAGGTGCGCGACTACGGCGGCGGCTTCGACGCCAACCAGGTCGGCCTGCCGGCCACTCTGTTCCGCAGCGGCAAGCCCGAGAGCATGGGCGTGGGCCTGGCGCTATCGCATGCGACCATCGAACGCCTGGGCGGCGAGCTGTGGACCGAGCCGGCGCCGGACCATGGCGCCCGGGTCGGCTTCCGCCTGCCGCTGCTCGCCCTGGAGACCTCCGCATGAACACCGACACCCCGCTGGGCCTGCTGGTCGACGACGATCCGCTGTACCTGCGCACCCTGCAGCGCACCCTCGCCCGCCGCGGCCTGGAGACGCGCACCGCCGACAGCGCCGCCGCCGCACTGGCGCTGGCCGCCGAGGCGCCGCCGGACTACGCGCTGATCGACCTCAAGCTCGGCGACGAATCCGGCCTGGCGCTGATCCAGCCGCTGCGCGCGATCCGCGCCGACATGCGCATCCTGCTGGTCACCGGCTACGCCAGCATCGCCACCGCGGTGGAGGCGATCAAGCTCGGCGCCGACGACTACCTGCCCAAGCCGGCCACGGTGCCGATGATCCTGCGCGCGATCGGCCTGGAGGCCGAGGAGGAGGACGACGAGGACGGCAGCGACGTGCCGGACGCGATGACCCCGCTCAGCCGCCTGCAGTGGGAGCACATCCAGCAGGCCATGCACGAGACCGGCGGCAACGTCTCCGCCGCCGCGCGCCTGCTCGGCATGCACCGCCGCTCGCTGCAGCGCAAGCTGGCCAAGCGGCCCAGCCCGCAGCGCGATCCGCCACGCTGAGGCAGGCGGCGCGGCGGTGGCCTGAACCGCTCTTCCGGCCGGCGCTCAAGTCCCCTGGTACCGGGCCGATAACCCGGCATGCTGAAGTCTCCCCCACCCGCCTTGCTGGACGAGCCGCAACGGCTCAGCGCCCTGCGCCAGCTGTGTCTGCTGGACACGCCGGCCGACCAGGTCTTCGATCTGGTCACGCAGTTGGCGTCCCGCTACCTGCGGGTGCCGATCGCGCTGGTCTCGCTGATCGACGAACAGCGCCAGTGGTTCAAGTCCCGGGTCGGCCTGGAGGTTCCGCAGACGCCGCGCAGCCAGGCGTTCTGCGCCTATGCGATCCACAGCCCGGAACTGATGGTGGTGCCCGATGCCCGCCAGGATCCGCGTTTCCGCGACAACCCGCTGGTCACCGGCCCGCCGTTCATCCGCTTCTACGCCGGCGCGCCGCTGCTGATGGCCGATGGCGCCAGCCTGGGTACGCTGTGCGTGATCGACAGCGAGCCGCGCCACGAGTTCGACGAGGTGGCGCGCCGCACCCTGCAGGACCTGCGCGACCTGCTGATGGTGCGCATCGACACCCTGCGCAACAGCGGCTTCGTCGATGCGCTGACCGGCCTGCCCAACCGCAGCCGCTTCAACGACGACCTGACCATGTGGCTGTCGCTGCAGACCGCCGACCACCACGACACCGCGGTGGCGATCGACGTGTGCGGCATCGACTATTTCCGCGACATGGTCAAGGCGCTGGGCTGGGAGTACGCCGAGGGCTACCTGCTGGCCACCCGCGACCGCCTGCGCAAGGCGCTGGGCAACCTGCCGCTGTACCGCATCGACACCACCACCTTCGTGTTCATCATGGAAGGCAGCGACACGGCGCATCTGGAGTACTGGTGCGAGCACCTCTGCGACGCCTTCGCCGCGGCGATCGACCACCAGGGCATTCCGCATGCGGCCAGCCCCTCGCTGGGCGCGGTGCGTCTGGACGGGGCGCTGAGCGCCAATCACACGGTGCGCTCGCTGACCACTGCGGTGGACATGGCGCGCCAGCGTGGGCAGCGCTGGAGCCTGTACGAGCGCAACCACGACGCCAACCAGCGCAATGCCTTCCGGATCCTGGCCGCCTTGCCCGAAGCGCTGGAGGCGCGCGGCCAGCTGAGCCTGCACTACCAGCCACGGGTGAGCCTGCGCAGCGGCGAATGCGTGGGCGTGGAAGCGCTGCTGCGCTGGCAGCATCCCTTGCTCGGGACGGTGGCGCCGAACGACTTCATCCCGCTGGCGGAAAAGACCGCACTGATGAGCCGCATCACCGCCTGGGTGCTGCGCGCCGGCATCGCCCAGGCGGCGCTGTGGCAGCAGCGCGGCTATCGCTTCAGCGTCTCACTGAACGTGTCGGCGGTGGACCTGGAACAGGCCGACTTCATCGCCCGGCTGCAGGCGCTGCTGCAGCAGCATGCGCTGGCGCCCGGCGCACTGGAGATCGAATTCACCGAGAGCGCGATGATCCGCGATCCGCAGCGGGTGGCCGAACAACTGCAGCAGATCAGCGCGCTCGGGGTGAAGATCGCCATCGACGACTTCGGCACCGGCTACAGCAACCTCGGCTATCTCAAGAACATTCCGGCCAGCGCACTGAAGATCGACCAGTCGTTCATCCGCGCCCTGCCCGGCAGCCGCAGCGACGGCATGCTGGTGCCGTCGATGATCCATCTCGGCCACGACTTCGGCCAGCAGGTGGTGGCCGAGGGCATCGAGAGCGCAACCGTGTACCGGATGCTGCGCGACTGGGGCTGCGACGAAGGCCAGGGCTACTGGATCGCGCGGCCGATGCCGGCCGAGGCGCTCGACGCCTGGCTGGCCGAGCCGTGGCAGGGCGGCGACGTCTGAGCGCACCACGCCACGGCCGGCCCGTGGCTCACCAGAACACGGCGTACAGCGCCACCAGGATCGCGATTACCACGGCGGCGCCGAGCTTGAAGCCCAGCGTGGTGCCGTAGCGCACATCGTCGGTGCGGATCAGGTCGCGCGCAGGCGCCAGCGGGGTGAGCAGCGACACCACCACCGCCGCCACCAGCGACAGCACGAACACCAGGCCGATGCGGTCCATGAACGGCAGTTCCGGCCACAGTTTCTTGAGCGCGAACGACAGCAGCACCGAGCCGATCGCCGCGGTCAGTGCGCCGGCCTCGTTGGCGCGCTTCCAGAACAGGCCGAGCATGAAGATCACCACCACGCCCGGGGTGAAAAAGCCGGTGAATTCCTGGATGAACTGGAAGCCCTGGTCGAAATTGCCCAGCAGCGGCCGCGCGGTGAGGATGCCGATCAGCACCGAGGTCACCGCGGCCACGCGGCCGACCCGCACCAGCTGCGGCTGGTCGGCCTGCGGGCGGAACTTGGCGTAGAAGTCCAGGGTGAAGATGGTCGCCACCGAATTGATCTTGGAGGCCAGCGAGGCCACGATCGCCGCCACCAGCGCGGCGAACACCAGGCCGAGGATGCCGCTGGGCAGCAACTGCATCATGGTCGGATAGGCCTGGTCGGGCTTGGCCAGGTCCGGCGCCAGCACCACCGCGGCGATGCCCGGCACCACCACCACCACCGGCATCAGCAACTTCAGGAACGCGGCGAACACCATGCCCTTCTGCGCCTCGCCGATGTTCTTGGCCGCCAGCGCACGCTGGATGATGTACTGGTTGAAGCCCCAGTAGCTGATGTTCATCACCCACAGGCCGCCGAGCAGCACGCTCAGGCCCGGCAGATCCTTGTAGAACGGGTTGTCCTTGGACAGGATCATGTGGAAGTGCTCGGGGTGCGCGTTCCACAGGTGGCGGAAGCCGGCGAGCACGCCGGCGCCGTCGCCGATCCGCGAGAGGGTCAGTCCGGCGACCAGCAGACCGCCCAGCACCAGCAGGGTGACCTGGACGATGTCGGTCAGCGCCACCGCCTTCAGCCCGCCGTACAGCTGGTACACCAGCGCGAACACGCCGATCAGCGCCAGCGCCAGGGTCTGATCCATGCCGGTGACCTGGCTCACCGCGATCGAGCCCAGCCACAGGATCGAGGTCAGGTTGACGAACACGTACAGCAGCAGCCAGAACACCGCCATCAGCGTGCGGATCCACTTGCCGTAGCGCTGCTCCAGGAACTGCGGCATGGTGTAGATGCCGTTGCGCAGGAAGATCGGCAGGAAGAACTTGCCGACGATCAGCAGGGTCAGCGCCGCCATCCACTCATAGGAGGCGATCGCCAAGCCGATCGCGTAACCGGAACCGGCCATGCCGATGATCTGCTCGGCGGAGATGTTCGCCGCGATCAGCGAGGCGCCGATCGCCCACCACGGCAGAGTCTTGCTGGCCAGGAAGTAATCTTCCGCGCTCTTGCGGTGTCCGGCTTTCTCCCGCGAGACCCATTGCGCGAGCAGGAAGATGCCCGCCAGGTAGACCACCACGATCGCCACATCCAACGTCGCCAACCCCACTGCCTTCTCCTACGGGCCGCAGCCCTGTCGCACCGTTGTCCATGACGCCGCCCGCGTGGGCGGCGCCGCTCGTTCAAGAAAACCGTTCGCCGCCGCTCAATGCAGCGGGCAGTCGACCACGCTCTGCGCGTCGTTGCTGCTGCCCAGCGCGATCCGCGACAGCGACAGATCCAGCGCGCCGTCGCTCTCGATCAAGGGCAGGCGCTCAAGCCGGGTCAGGTCGGCGCCGGCCACCGCGAAGCACTTCAGCGGCACGCCGAGGGTGCGCCACTCGCCCTTGGGCAGCGCGGCCAAGGCCTTGCCGAGGTCCAGCCGCGCGCCGCAGTCGTGGCCGCAGGCCACGCCGATGCGGGCGGCGGCGCCGGGCGCCGCATCCACCTTGACGGTCAGGATCAATTGCACGTCGCCATTGCTCTCGCGCGACACGTCTAGCGGCTTGGGCAACACCAGCGCCAACCCGGACTTGCCGCTGCCGGACCAGACGAAGCGTCGCGCATCCTCCTGCGCCTTGTGGTCGATCGCGGTGACCTTCAGCGAGCCGTCGGCCAGTGCCGCCGGGAAGGTCGCCGCCGGCAGATTGGCCTGCGTGCCGCCGAACAGGATCAGATTGATGCCCGCCGCCGGCTTGCCGCGGTCCAGGTACACCCCACCCACCGCCTGCGCGCCGGACACGCCCGACACCTCGGACAAGCGGCTCAGATCGCCCTTGTCCTCGTAGGTGAGGCCGTAGCCGAAAGCGAACTGCGGGCTGTAGTTCTTCTGCCCGACGTTGTTGGCGAACTGCACCGCGGTGCGCGGCCAGGAGAAGCTCAGCTTGCCGTGGAAGTCGTACTGCACGCTGCCGTCCGCCTTGCGCAGCAGCACGTCGGCGATGCCGGCGCCTTCCGAACCCGGCAACCAGGCCGCGACGAAGGCGTCGGCGGCGTTGATCTCGCGGTTCACCCACAGCGGCCGCCCGCTCAGGAACACCGCCACCACCGGGATGCCCTGGGCCTTGAGCGACTTGATCAGGTCCAGGTCGCTGTCGTCGCCGGGCTTGTACAGCAGCGTGGCGATGTCGCCCTGGAATTCGGCGTAGGGATGCTCGCCGAACACCACCACCGCCACGTCCGGCTTGGTGGTGAACTTGCCGTCCACCGCCAGTTCGGCATTGCCGCCGGCGGCGCCGACCTGCTGCTGCAGGCCCTCCCAGATGGTGGTGCCGTTGGGGTAGTCGGCGCGCTTGGTGCCGGTGCCCTGCCAGTTAAGGGTCCAGCCGCCGGCCTGCTTGCCCATGTCGTTGGCGCCGTCGCCGGCCACCAGCAGCTTGAGCTGCGGCTTCAGCGGCAACAGCTGCCCCTGGTTCTTCAGCAGCACCAGCGATTCGCGCACCGCCTGCCGCGCCACCGCGCGGTGTTCGGGCGCGCCGAGCAGCTCGAACTTGCCGCCGAGCGGACGCTGCGACGGCTTGCCGGCCTCGAACAGGCCCAGGCGCAGCTTGACTCGCAGGATGCGCCGCACCGCATCGTCCAGCCGCGCCATCGGGATCTGCCCCGACTTCACCGCCTTCAGCGCGTTCTCGTAGACGCCCTTCCAGCTGTCCGGGGCCATCAGCATGTCCACGCCGGCGTTGAACGCGGCCGGGCAATCGTCGTTGCGGCAGCCGGGCACCTGGCCGTGGCCGTTCCAGTCGCCGACCACGAAGCCGCCGAAATGCATCTGCCCCTTCAGCACGTCGGTCAGCATGACCGTGTTGCCGTGCATCTTGACCCCGTTGACGCTGTTGAACGAGGCCATCACCGTCTGCGCCCCCGCGGCGATCGCCGGCGGATAGCCGGCGCCGTGGATGTCGCGCAGCTGCTGCTCGCTGATCCGGGTATCGCCCTGGTCCTTGCCGTCGGTGGTGCCGCCATCGCCGAGGAAGTGCTTGACCGAGGAGATCACGTGCGACCCGTCCAGGAAACCCGACGTGCCGGGCACGCCCTGCAGCCCCTCGACCACCTTGCCGGCGTAGCTGGCCACCACCTCGGGCGACTCGGAATAGCCTTCGTAGGTGCGGCCCCAGCGGTCGTCCTGCGGCACCGCCACGGTCGGGGCGAAGGTCCATTCCATGCCGGTGGTGCGCGTCTCGGCGGCGGTGATCTCGCCGATCTTGCGCATCAGTTCCGGGTCGCGGGTCGCGCCCAGGCCGATGTTGTGCGGGAACAGCGTGGCGCCGACGATGTTGCTCTGCCCGTGCACCGCGTCGATGCCGAAGATGATCGGAATCGCCGGGCCGGCACCGTCGGTCTGCATCGACGCCGTGTAATAGGCATCGGCCAGCGCCAGCCACTGCGCCGGGCTGGCGTCGTACTTGCCGCCGGGATCGGAATTGCCGCCAGCTAGCACCGAACCGATGTGGTACTTGCGCGCGTCCTCCGGGGTCATGCTGCCGATGTCGCCCTGTACGGTCTGCCCGACCTTCTGCTCCACCGACATCTGCGCCATCAGCTTGGTGATGCGCGCCTCCAGCGCCGGATCCTCCTTCAACGGCCAGGCCGGCGACGGCCACCGGTCCGGATGGATCGGCGGCGGCGGCGCGGCCGCCGGTGCGACCGGCACGGAGCGACCGGGAACGGCGGCGGCCAACGCCAGCAGGCCAAGCGCAGCGGCCGCGGCCAGCGCCGTGCGAAACGGCGCGCGCGCGCCAGCGGTCTGTGTGTGCAAGAGACTCCCTCCCAGGAACGGCGAACGCATGCCATGTCGCGGCCGGACCGCACACGCCGAGGTGCGGCCGGCGCCTACGCTTCCCGAATCGCCCCAAGCCTGTCAACCGCGACGCGAGGTATGCCTCGACGCCGCACGGATATCGACTGACGCTATAGCGATGGAATACCGGGTTTGCTTGGGGTGACTGGCATGGACTTGTTTTGCTTCACCAGCATACGCAGCGTCGCTGCGGAGATTTTGCTGCATCGCAGTAGAACCGACATTGCACACTGCGCAGATCTGGGACCGCATACGGGCAGATGACGCACCTGATCGCTTGCCAGTTCGATGGCCTTCTTACCCCGTCATGGAGCATGGCCGAATCCGTGACGGTGACGTCTGGTAGGCAATCAATGTCGAACCGAGACGGAGTCGTTCGCCACAGGCCCGCCGGCACAAGGACCATTCCTCCTAGATCGAGGCTCTCAGTCGACAGGCAGCGATAATGTCCTTCCATTGCCCGGAGGCAAGCAATGACGCATCGAGATTGACGACATGGTCGTTCCTGCGGAACGCGAACGCATACACCTGATCGAAAAAATCTGGAGAAAACAAACTTTCATAGCGATTAAAAGCCCCGCCATACATGCACAGGGAGAACCTGCAGCCCTCCGCATCGAACATGCTTGCCAAGGCCCGATGAATTTCTGCAGAGATCGCATCCGGAGCAGCCACGACCGTCTCGAGGAGCAATACGCCGTTCGGCCAATCGTCGCCAAGCATCCTGTAAACGGACGCTTCGCTCCGCGAACTGATATCCCGCTTCAGCGTTGCATATGCTCCCTGCAAGGAAGCTGCATCAAAAACACCGTAGCACAGAACGGAGAATGTGCTTGCGCCATAAACCGAGAGGAAATCAACGGCGCGCATAAATGTAAAAATCGAATTTATTCATGACCTATACACCTTCAATCCCAGAAAGGACGATACTGACCGCCTCATTCCCTAGGCCGCCTCAGCAAAGCCAAAATCAATCTCGCCGGACACATACCCACTAGATTTATTGCACGTACAGAGCTCATGCATGCCGAGCTCGATATACACGAGCAGCCAATAATCATTGCAGCCTTTTCCTAAGCCGCCAAGCATTAAAAAATTCAAATACTGTAACGGCAGAAAAAAACAAAGCAAAAAAAAGAAGAAGCTTCGCCAGCCACAATACATTTATAATCCATGCGATAGATGCCGCAACAGCAACAAACAAAATAAGCTTAATTCCACTACGAAAGCGAATCTCTGATTGCCTTATGCGAACCTCAATTCTCATCCCCTATCCTCCACAGCGGCACTACCACCAATAGCCATGGCGGCTACCAGTGTCAGCCGCCTTGCTCCGCATACTGCCCAGATGATCTGCCAGGAAATGCGCTCGGCCATTGACGTCATTCCGCGCATAGCGCTCATCCATACCAAGCCCTGTCAGGATCAGGTTGACGGTGCCGCCCTACGTCTCTTGCACCGCATCCAGTCCATCATACAAATAGCTGATCGTCTGTCCGCCTTCGGCCTTGCTCATTCTTCGGCCCAGCGGGTCGTAACCGAAGTTGGAAATGCTTGCTGCCCCCTATTTCCTTTCGACTAACTGGTCGCGCGCGTTCCAGACATAGGTGCGTACGCCGTCGGAAAGCAAGTTGCCGTTGGCGTCGTAGCTGAGCGCCTGGCCATCGGCCTGGGCTTGACGGTTGTTACTGCCGATCTGCGCCACCAAGCGGCCGACCTAGTCGTAGCCCTAGCCATAGCCGATCTCGCCCAGGGCCCTGCCGTCCGAATTCATCATCTGCATCAAAATCACCCAACCTTCCAAAGTTATTGACCTCAGATGATTGGAAACCATTATCCCGGGAGAGTTACTAGACAAAAATCAAAAAACCCAATGCAGAAAATAACCAAATTCTATTCATCAAAAAATAAACTCACCAAAAACAGGAAGAGCAACAGCCATAGAAGAAGCCCCGCCTCCCACCACAATCTTTATCCACACTCACATCCGCTTATCACCCAGAACTAACCAGCCTTGTTAAATATGAAAATATTATCATTCCACAATTTAGAGAAATACTCTAAAGGAAATTGCAAATCTGGGTGACTACCATCGTCAAAAATTAGTCGCCACCAAGGAGTTAGGTATGTAACAGACGCAGCCGGCACGCCGTTATTAAGAACACTCAATTTTGAAATAAATATATTTCGAACGCAATGCACCTCAACTCCATGCCCAATTTTAAAAACTAACCCACCAACATCGATAAATTTAAATCCATCGTCTTCAAAGAATATTATGCGCCTTGGGCCACGCAATATTTTCTCCCAATCAACAAGCCAACCCGCCACATTCAAACTCTTATTACCAGACGAAAAAAAATTTAACTCCCCAGCGCCATAGACAAAGACATCCTGCTCTAGCGGATCGTAGACCCTATAGCGACGAACCAGTATTTTATTGACCACAACCACAATTACCTCCAATTCTTCCTGCGCGCGTTGCCGAACCTACTAAGCCGCCTCCTACTAAAACGGATGTCCACCCAATGCTCGTTCTTCCTGCGCCAGCAATTATGTCGGCACTACTCTTTCCTTGCGCCACCAGGCCTTCATATGTGACGGCATGCCAATTTCTCAATGAGTAAGCGAAAGGTCCTCTGAAATAATTCTTCAGAGCGTTTCTTGCGATTACGCTTTCCTCTGCAGACAATCCCAATCTTGGAATCTGACGGGCTTTTGCCACGTAACCCAATCGACTCAGAGGCATAGCTAAACTATAAACAGTTCCGGCGACTTGCCCACCGGAATAATAACCTGAACATTTTTCAACTGCGCCATTAATATCCCATTGATCCCGTATGTAGTTCGTCAACCCAAATGACAACGAATCGCCAAAACCTGCTACCGCATCTACTACCGGCTGGGGAATTGATGGCAAATCAAAAAGACCTAAAGGATCTCCATACATCAGTGGGGAACCATGGACATAGGCATAAGGGTTTGCTCCACCGACCAACCCAATGGGGTCCTCACTAACAAAGCGCCCCAAGTCTGGCCGATAGTACCGCGCCCGGTAGTAATAAAGCCCACTCGTATCCCGCTCCCGCCCCGTGTACTGGTAGGGATTGCTGGTCCCTGTATTGGCCTGACTGGTCTGGCCGTAGGGGCTATAGTCATAACGCTGGATCAAGGCACCGCTGGCATTGGTAAGTGCACGCGTGCTGCCAAGCGCATCGCTCAGGAAATACGCACGTCCGCTGGCTTCGTTCCGCGCATAGCGCTCATCGATGCCCAGCCCGGTCAGGATCGGGTTGACGGTGCCACCCTGGGTTTCCTGCACCGCGTCCAGCCCATCGTACAGATAGCTGATCGTCTGCCCGCCTTCGGTCTTGCTCACTCTTCGACCCAGCGGGTCGTAGCCGAAACTGGCGATGCTCGCCGTTCCCTGTTTGATCTCCACCAACTGGTCGCGCGCGTTCCAGACGTAGGTCCTTACGCCATCGGAGAGCAGGTTGCCGTTGGCGTCGTAGCTGAGCGTCTGGCCATCGGCCTGGGTTTGCCGGTTGTTGTCGTCGAAGCTGCCGCTGCGGGCCGCCGGCAGCGCCTGCGGGGCGAAGCTGCCGGTCTGCGCCACCAGCCGGCCCAGTTGGTCGTAGCCATAGCCGATCTCGCCAAGGGCCGTGCCGTCCGGTTTGAGCCAGGCGATGCCGGTGGTCTGGTTGGCGGTGTTGTAGGCATACCCGGTCTTGACGCCGTTGGGCAGCGTGGTCTCGGTGAGGCGATCGGCGGCGTCGTAATCGAACGCCACGGTCTCGCTCCCCTGCAGCAGGGTGCGCAAGCGGTCGACGTCGTCGTAGCGGTATTCCAGTGCCGCCTGGTTGGCCGCGATCATCTTGGTACGGCGGCCCGCGGCGTCGTATTCGTAGACGATGTTGCCTTGCGGGGTGATGGCCTTGATGACCTGGTCGAACAGGTCGTAGTCCCAGCTCAGGGTGCCCGCTGCCGAATCGACCAGCGCGACACGGCGGTTGCCGGCGTCGTAGGTGAAGGTCTGGGTGCGCCCGTCGGCCTCGGTGACCACCGACAGGCGCCCAAGCACGTCGTAGGCGAACGTCTTTTTCTGGCTCTTGCGATCGGTGTAGCTGGCGACCCGGTCCATGGTGTCGTAGGTCCATGTCTCGGACTGGCCCAGCGCGTCGGTCCGGGTCAGCGGACGATTGCGCTCGTCGTAGGTATAGGTGATGCCGTTGCCGTGCGGCAGCAGGACCGCCACGACGTTGCCGTTCTTGTCGTAACCGAATTCGGTCGCGTTGCCGGCGGCATCGTAGGCCTTGCTGACCCGGCCCAGCGCATCGTATTCCTGGCGCGTGGCGTTGCCCTGGTCGTCGCGGCTGCCGGTCACCCGACCGAGGCTGTCGTACTGGAAGCGCGTGCTGCGCCCCAGCGGATCGACCATGCCGGCCAGATCGTAGCCAGCGTACTGGAAGGCGATCGTCTGGCCGATCGCATTGGTCGCGCTCAACGGCAGGCCCGCGCCATCGCAGGCGAAGCGCGCCGTGCGGCCGCCAGGATCGGTGACCGCGGTCAGGCAGCGGTTGGCGCCGTAGTCCAGCCGCGTGACCCGCCCGAGCGGATCCGTCGCCGATTGCAGGTCGCCGTCACTGGTGTAGCTGAGGCTGGACACGCGCGCCTGTGTGGTGCCCGCCAGCAGCGTGACCTGCAGCGGTCGCCCGCCCGCGTCGTAGCGATACTCGGTGCGACGGCCGAGCGGGTCGATACTGGCGGTGACCTGCCCGTAGGCGTTGCGCTCGAAGCTGTACGTCTGTTGCTTGTCGGTGCCATAGGCCAGGATGTCGGTCTTCGGATAGGCGCTGTTGCCGTCGAAGACGACGCGGCGTTTGCTGCCGTCCGGACTGGTGACGAGCACACCAGTGGTGCCGCCATCGACATGCGCATAGTCGATGACGAAGATGCCGCCATCGGCCTGGGTCTGCTTGACGACCCTGCCGGTGGACACGCCGTTGACGACCTCGAACTCGTTGAGCAGGACGCGCTTGCCGCGCGCGTCGGTGATGGACTGCATCCGATGCTGCGCGAGTGCGTTGTTCTGGCTTCTGGACTGGTAGGCATACGCCTTGCTGCCGCCATCGGGGAACCCCACCGTGGCAAGCAAGCCATTGCTGTCGTAGGCATAGGTCCAGCGGTTGCCGGCGTTGTCGGTCGCCGCTGCAACGCGATTGCGGGTGTCGTACTCCAGGCCAATATAGCGCCCGCTGGGAGAGACGATGCGCGCGACCAGACCCGCGTCGTAGAGCAGCGTGGTGCGGTTGCCGTAGCGGTCTTCAAGCCAGCGCAGGCGGGTGTCCATGTAGCTGGAGAACTGCATGCGGCTGCCGTCGCGCAGGGTGATGCGGAAGCCGCGGCCCCAGGGCTGCAACGGGTCCGGATCGTAGACCGACTGCAGCACGGCGCCCGCATACTGCGTGGTCGAACCGGCTTGGCGCCACTCGCCACGCGGGCCGGAACCGGAGGCCCGATCGAAGCGGATATAAGCGCCAGTCGGCAGCACCAGATCGAGCGAATCGTAGGTGCCCCCTGGGTTGTGCAGGTAGTAGCCCCAGTTGGACGCGGTGCCGATGCCGAACTCGCGCTGCTTCATGTCATGGGGACGGTAGCTGCGCGACAGGCTCAGCGCCGTCACATCGGCGATCTGCAGGTCGGTTTCCGAATGGACGAATTCGCCGGTCTTCAGGTCGATGGGATCGGCCGCATTGGCGACGCCGCCGCTACCCGGGGTTCCGCAGCAATGCCCATCCGGCGGCAACCCGGCCTCGCTGGGCGGGTCGTTGCTGGGCACGCTGTACATGCCGCCCATGGTCTGGTGCAAGGCGACGCCAGGCTCGGGAACGAAATGCTTGCCGTCGGCCGAAACGGTGCCCTTGCCGTAGACGCGCCAGCCATCGCGCGGGTCGTACATCCAGAAATTGGCCTGGGTACCCGCGGCGTAGCCGTCGTAGTTGGGGTAGTAGACCTGAATGCCGTTGTTGGCGCCTGGGTCGAGTCCGCGGATCTGCGCGCCGCCCGGCTCGACCGTGAACGCCATCGGATGGTTTTCGGTGACCGGGAACGGCGCGCGATTGACCGGCGTCGGCACGATCGCCAGTTCGGTCACCAGGCGGCCCTTGCGGTCCAGCACGACGGTGCCCTTGGGAATGCGCAATTGCAGGCCGGGAATGTCCGGGTGGCCAACGACCATGTCCTGGACGGTCGGCGACGGGATCCGGATCTTGTCGCGCGCAGCGATGCGTGGCAGATGCAGCAGATAGCCGAGTTCGTTCAATCGGCCGGCGGCGACTTCGGTGCCGACGACGAATTGACCGTATTCAGCGCCGGCCGTGTTGGCGGTGCTGCCGTCGACGTAGAGTTCATGATGCCCCGCCGGCACATCGAACAGGGTGAACCAGCCGTTCTTGTCGGTAAGCGCGCGCTCCTTGCCGATGCTGACCTCGACCCCGGCCACGGGTTGCTGGTCGACCCGCACCACACGCCCGCGCACCATCGTCACGTGGAAGGTCGCGGCGATGCGCGCGATGCGCGCGTTATGTTCCGGCTGTTGCGATGCGCCATAGATGCGCCAGCGGCTGTCGGTATTGTCCTGTCCCGGGTACCAGACGCCGTCCACCAACAGGCCGTGCGCGCGGCACGGCACACCGTCATTGGCACAGGACGCCGACGTGCCTGCACCGGTCATCTGCACGCTGGGTGCGGCGCCCGCCTCTGCCGGCGCGGCCGTTGCGTGCGCCACCGGCTGTCCGTTGCTGTCGTACGCCGCAGTGCGGAAATCCAGGGCGATCAGCGGCACGGCATCGCCCGATGCGCCGCGCGCACCGTCGACCATCAGGGTGTAGCGGGAATCCGGGAACAAGGCCTGACGCGGCTGCACGAACAGCAGACGCCCCTGCTCCACAGGCGCGATGCGTACCGCGACGCGCCCCTCCGGACCGACCAGGGTGACGGTGCGCGCGGACAACGTGGGCATGTGCAGCGGACGCGAGAAGCGCAGCGCGAGCCGCGCGGTCAGCGCGACGCCGGCTGCCCCCTGCACAGGCACGCTGCCGGCGAGCCGTGGCGCGCCTGGCGTATCGGCGATGCTGGCCGGATACGGAAGAAACGCACCCGCGAGCGGATCGAACACGGCATCGCTGGCGATGCGCTGGGCGTTCCGCGACGCCGGCAACGCCACACGGCCATCGGCCAGCAGGCGCGAGGTTGCGTCGCCGCCGCCCGGCAGATCCGCAGGCAGGGTGATCGCCCGATCGCTGGCTTCGTCCCACACCTGCGCACCGGCGCCATCGCCAGTGCCGCCGGCGAGCAGGAGGCGACCATCGGTAAGGACCGTGGCGGTGTGCCCATAGCGCGCACGCAGGCTCAGCCCCATGGCCGGCTGCACGGAGGCGCTTGCCGGATCGAACCACGCGCCGCCGTCCTGCAGCCGGCCCTTAGCATCGCGGCCGCCCCAGACCAGCACGCGCCCGCTCGGCAGCAAGGTGACGCTAGCATCGATGCGTACCGATGGCAGCGCGATCTCGCGCGCACGCTGACCGGGCACGCGATGGCGCAGAAAGCGCCCGTCGGGCGCCAGCGCCAGCTCGCTGCCATCGGCCAATGTGGTCGCATGCCACTGCCCGACCACTGCAGGAACAGCACCAATGCCGACGGCCGGCATGGCCGCCGTCGACCAGACCAGCTGTTGGGAGGCGGCCGTCGACGCCAGCGCGCCCAGCAGCCCACCCAGGATCACGCTTTTCCATGCGCTGTTGAACCACGTCATATGCTCGCTCCGCTCCATGCCTGCTTCCGTTCTGCGTCCGTTCGACGGAACCGCGCCGGTGTTCTAGGGTGTACTGTCCAACGTGATGTCCATCGCCGCGGTGACACCGTCCTCGGGCACGATCCGCAATCGATAGGTGCCGCTCGTCGGCAGCGCCGGGAAACTCAGGTCGCTGCTGCCGGTGCTTGCGCTGAACGATCTATAGAACTGCCCGTCCGGCCGGTACAGCGCGTAGGTCACCGGCCGGCCGACCGGCGAGGTCGTCTGATTGACCACCCGCATCAGTACGCCCTGCCCTGCCGTGCCGCTGAAGGACAGCGTGGCGGTCTTTCCGTGCCTGTCCAGCGCGATCGACTGCGGGACATCCCACGCCAAGGTGCCAACGACGGTGCTGGACACCGAGGCGGTCAGGGAGAAGCTCTGGTCTTCCGTCGAAGGGACCACCACGACGCCATAGCGTCCAGCTTGCGCGGCGTCGATGGAGAATCCGCAGCCGTAGGTGCGGAAGCAATTCGTATTGGAGACGACCTTGCTGCCGTCCGGACGATAAAGCGTTACATAAACCCAACCGAACCCGCTGCCGGACAATGCGATCTGATTGAGACCGATATCGAGCTTCTGCCCGGCTTGAGCATCGAACCAGAAGTAGATACCTGCGCCGGGCGTGCCCGCAGCGAACGAGCGACTACCATCCACGGCCACCGGGGTGCCGGTGGACAAGGTGACGGTGGTGTCGACCGTCTGCCCATACTGCGGATCGACCACAATGCTGTACTGGCCGGTCGTCGGCAGGCTGCCCAGGCCGATCACGGTTCCTGTGCGCGTCGATCCGGACGTGAGCAGGGTGCCATTCGGCTGGTAGACGTTGTAATAGCTGGTGCCATCCGCGGGCGTGGTCGCCTGGTTCTGCACCAGCACGGCAAGTTTGTCGCCCGCCTGCCCCTGGAAACGCAGCCGCGCATTCTGTCCGCGCCGGGGAACGGAAACGGCCAGCGGCGTGTCGCGCTGCAGGTCAAGGGGCAGATCGCTGGACAGCGTCACGTCATAGGTCGCCGCCTGATCGTCGCCCTGGCCGATCAAGAGCGCGTACTTGCCTGCCGCCAGATTGGCGAGATCGAAATCGCAGCCGCCACGTTCGACATCGCAGTAACTGCTTGCCAATGTGCTGCCATCGGCCTTGTAGAGAGTAGCGACGACGCGCTGCGCGCCGGGACCGACGACCTGGATGCCGCTGATGCCCAGTCCCAGGTTCTGCCCCTGACTGGCGACGAAAGAAAAGTGCTTGTACTGCGCCGGCAACCGGGTCACGACATGCGCAGGAGCGCCGTCGATCGGCAGCGCGACGCCCGAGGACAGGATGATGTCCGCTTCCAGCGGGCTTCCTGTCCGGCTCTCGACCTGGATTGCATACTCGCCAGACGTTGGAATATTGATCAGATTGATGGCATCGCCCACCTTGATGGTCGCCGTCTTCCAGACAGCACCATCCGGCCGTAGCACGCGATACACCACATCGCGACCGGCGGGTAGTGTCGTCTGCGCCGCGACCAGCAGCATCAACGACTCGCCTGCCTGCGCCTGGAAGCGGAGCCGCGCATTCTGCCCATACCGGGCCAGCGCCAGATGCAAGGGCTGATCGCGGGTCAGCTGATCCAGCAACTCGGACGACAGCACGGCGCGGAACTTGATCGCCTGGCTCGCCGAGGTCGGTGTCGCCACCACGCTGTAGCGTCCCGCCAAGGTGTTCCTCAGCGGCAACGAACATCCGTCCTCGGCGTAGCAGCTGCCGCTGTACAAGGTCGTGCCGCTCGGACTGTAGACGGCGATATTGAAGTAACTGCCCGAACTCACCGCGATGTCGGTGATCCCCAGCCCCAGATTCTGGCCGGCCTGGGTGTCGATGGAGAAATGCACGCCCTGCCCTGCGGGCGCCTGGTAGCTGCCACCTGCGCCGTCCAGTTCGACATTGCCGTCCTGTCCCGTGGAGAGTTTCAACCGGGCCGACCACAACGCGCCGCCCGCCGGATCGACGAACACCCGATAGCTCCCCGTCTCCGGGAGATTGGGCAGGGCCAGAATGACGTTGCCGCTGGCCGTCACGTCCTTCCACAACGCGCCGTTCGGCCGATACACCGCATAAACCACGTCGCGGCCTGTCGGCCTGGTCGCAGCGTCAGCGACGAGCAAAGCCAGGCTCTCGCCGGCGGTCCCGGCGAACGTCAGGCGCGCATTCTGGGCATAGCGCGAGATGTTCACGGAACTCAATGCATCCCTCTGCAGGAAGCCGGCGACCTCCGTGGATAGGGTCGCCTTGAACGCCATGCTCTGGGAGCCAGATTGCGGACTCACGGTCACGCCATAGTTGCCCGCGGCGAGGTTGAGCAGATTGAAGGCGCAGCCATTGGCGGCATAGCAGGTCGCGGTCGTGAGCGTGGAACCGTTGGGATTGGCGATCTTGACGTTGACATAGGTCCCGCTGCTCAGGTTCAGATCGCCGATGCCCAATCCCAGGTTCTGCGAGGCCGCTGCGCTGAAGCTGAAGAACACGCTTTGACCGGCGGCGGCGCTGTACTCGCCGCTGCTGCCATCCAGTTGCAGCCCACCCGCACTCCCGGTCGTCACCAGCACCTTGGCGGCCACGGTGGCGCCATAGCGCGGATCCACGAACAGTCGGTAAGTCCCGGCGATAGGCGTATTCATCGTCAGGGTGCCCGAGCCAGACACCGCCATCGACGACAACGCCGTGCCATCGGGCCGGTACACGCGGTAGTACACCACGCCGTTCGCCGGCGTCGTGGTCTGCTCCGACACCTGCAGTGCCAATGCGTCGCCGGCACCCGCCTGGAACGACAGCACGGCGTTCTGCCCGCGCCGGCCGATGCCGACCTGGCTGACCGCATCCCGCGTCAAGGAAAGCGCCAGATCGGTGGACAGGGTCGCCTTGAAGCGCATCGTCTGCGTCGTCGTGGCAGGGGCGACCAGGACGCCATAACGTCCCGCCGCCAGTTCCGGCAGATTCACATCACAGCCGTCGTTGGCCACCTCGCAGGCGGCACCGGCCATCGGCGTGCCTGAAGGGCCATAGATCGTGACGTTGAGCGGGCCGCTTTCGTTGGACTGCAGCTCGCTGATGCCGAGCCCCAGGCTCTGCCCGGCGGTCGCGGTAAAGGTGAAGTACACGCTGTCGCCCGGCAGTTGCGTTGCGAATGCGCCGGTGGCGCCATCGATCCCACTACCGCCACCACCTGCGTCTCCGGTGCTGAGCCGCGTCTGCAACCGCACGGTTTCTCCGAATCCGGGATCCACCAGCACCTGATAGGTGCCGCTGGTCTTCGCCGTCACGTAGGTGGTACCTGCGGCGCGCACCGCCATCGAGGCAACACTGGTGCCATCAGGCGCGTAAACGCGGTAGTAAACATCGCGGCCGGCGGGCGCGGTGGTCTGGCCGGCGACTTGCAACGCGAACGCCTCGCCCGCCGCGGCCTCGAACGACAAACGCAGATTCTGGCCTCTACGCTGTGTCTCCACGACCACATCCTGGTCCTTCGGCAACGCCTGCACCAGATCCGATGAGAGCAACAGATTCAGGCGCATTGTGCGTGCGCCGCTCGTACCGGGCGTCAGCAGCACCTGATACACGCCGGTCCTGGGCGCGGCGATGTTGAGTGCGCAACCGTTGTTGGCCTGATTGCAGTACTGATAGCCCAGATTGACGCCGTCGGCGTCGAAGACCTGCGCCAAAGCTGTCCCCCACCCGCTGCCGACCGGCGACTGCTCGGTCAGCGCCAGGCCCAGCCTGCTCCCGGCCTGGGCCAGGAAGGTGTAGCGCTTCGATTGCGCGGTGATCGACGTGGCGACACTGGTTTCGGCGCCGTCCAGCGCAAGCCTCCCGGCATGCTCCACTCCCATCTTCCAGCTGGCGGAGGAAGTACTGGGTGTGAGCAGCAACAGGTAGGTGCCGCCCACCTTCAACCGCGGCAGATGCAGGGTGGGCTGGTTCGCATTCACCAGTCCACTGGCGATCTCCACGTTATCGGTGCCGAACACCAGGTAGTTCAACGTCGTGGACCCCAGCGACTGGAATTGCGCGCTGAGGTAATCGCCGGCCATGCCGGTGAACAGGACCGCGGCGGACCCACCCGCGTTGGCGACCGCGACGTCGACCGCGGCGGCGTCCAGGGTCAGGCGCGTGACGCTGGCGATGCCGACGGACGACACACTGCTTGGCACCACCAGCACATCCTGACTGCTGGTGGCGCTGCCGTAGGGCGTGGTCACGGTCACCGGCCCGCTGCCGCTCCTGCCCGGCACCGGAAAGACCAGGCGCGTGCCGGTGGCGCTCGACAGCACCGCGGTCTTGCGATCCAGCTTCGCCGTGGTCTGCCCGGCGACCGGGACCAGGTTCTGTCCGTCGACGATGATCGCCGTACCGGCGCTGGCGATCAACGGCGATATGCCGGTGATGGTCGGCTGACGGAGGTTGGCATCGACCACGAACTGCTGCGCACTGCTCGCGCTCTGTCCAGCCACGGTCACGGAGATCGGGCCGGTACTGGCGTTGGCAGGCACGAGCACGGTCAACTCGCGTGCGCTGGCAGCCACCACCGTGGCCGCCTGCCCATTGAAAGCCACGCTGTTGGAGGACGCAGCGGTGGAAAATCCCTGCCCCTGGATCAGCACGCGATCGCCCGCCGCACCGCGTCCCGGACTGAAGCCGAGCACCGCCAGGGTTCCGCTGGAGACGCGTTCGACGGCGACGATATTGCCCATCGTGTCGTAGCGATAGCGGGCACTGGCACCGGCATCGTTGCTGACCGCGACCAGACGCCCCTGCGCGTCGTAGACGTAGGAGGTGGCACCAGACGTGCAGGCCAGAAGGGTGAGCAACAAGGCCGCCACCGTTCTGCCCACGATGCGCCGCCAACCGCGCGCGGGCACATGCGCCGTCCGCTTCAGCAAACCCACCACCGAGCCCATCCCTGCGCCGCGACGTTCCATGCTTTCATCCCTGAAGACTGGCCACGATGGCCGGCTATCCGTATGCTGACCTTGCTTCGTGCATTCAGCCTGGATATAGATATCCGACAGTGGGGACAGGAGTCAACAGCGTCATGCCAAGGAACTGGCGTCATCACATCGTCATCTGCATGCGCCTGTGGTCGGCCGCCCTGGTCCTGGTGCTGACCGGGTGTGGTGGCGATCAGCACGACACGGCGGCAGCGCGGATCGCGCTTGGTCAGGCGCTGTTCCACGACATCCGGCTCAGCGCGGATGGCAAGACCAGTTGCGCAAGCTGCCATCGCGCCGAGTTGGCCTATACCGACGGTGCCGCGGTGTCCACCGGGACGGGCGGCCAACACGGCACACGCAACGCGCCCAGCCTGCTCGACAGCCGCTTCATGACCCACTTTTTCTGGGACGGACGCGCAGCGACACTGGAAGAGGCGGTCCTGCAACCATTGACCAACCCACGCGAGATGGGCCTGGCCGATCGGCAGGCCGTGCTGGCCCACCTCGCCCGCGACCCGCGCTACGCGTCACTGTTGCATGCAGCCGCCGGCGAGGACGACGGCGACATCCAGGTCGTGGCCGCCGCGCTCGCCACCTACATCCGTGCCTTGCCGGCGCCGCCCACGCGCTACGAGACGTACCGGACGACGCATGGCGCGCGCGCATCGCTGAGCGAGGACGAACGCGAGGGATTGGCGCTGTTTTCCGGCAAGGCCGGCTGCGTCGATTGCCACCGGCTGGACGGCACGCCTGCGACCACGAGCGATCAGCGCTTCCATCACGCCGGCATCGGTTTCAACCAGGTCGCCGGCAACGTCGCCGCCCTGCTCGACGTACTGGAGCGACAGAAGCGCGAAGGCAGGAGCCTGGGCGATTCCATCCTCTCCGACGTTCGCGTGGCGGAACTGGGCCGCTTTGCGGTGACGCGGGCGCCGCAGGATCTGGGCGCCTTCCGCACCCCGTCGCTACGGACGGTCGCCGATACTGCGCCCTATATGCACGACGGCAGCATCGCCGATCTGCCGGCGGCGGTGGAACACGAGGTCTACTATCGCAACCTCGCCCGCAATCGACCGATCAGTCTGACCGCGGAGGAGAAGCACAAGCTGGTGCTGTTCCTGCAGGCGCTGTCCAGTACGGGAGCCGCGCCGCGCTAGGAGCCCGTACGCGGCGCGCTGTTCGCCGACTCCATCACGTCGACGTCCTGCTGCGAGGCGAGCTTGCCATCGAGCGTCACCTCCAGCATGTAACGCCCCGGCGGCCAGCCGGCCGCGTTGTCGAAACGCAGCGACTGGAGCTGATCGGAGCGGGTCATGGCGCGCTCCACCAGCCCGACTTGGCGACCATCGCGCAGGTCCAGCAAGCGCGCTTTCAGGACCTGTCCGTGGGCAGCGCCGCGCAGGGCCACGTTGACCAGGATCGGCGCATCGCTGGTCTGCGGCACAGGCCTTCCGTCGCGCATCGCGCCGATCCGGACCTCGACGACGTGCAGCGGTTGCGCCGCCGTGGCCGGATTCTGCTCCGGTGCCTGCCGCTGGCACGCTCCCAGGCTCAGCACCGCCGGCAGCAACATCCAACACACCATCCTTTTCGCATTCATCATCCCTGCTTCCTTCCTGGACCGGAGATTGCCATTGCGATGCACGCCCGCCAGGCCGCATCGTTCCTCGCGAACGCACGGTGGCGAACGGCCCCGTGCGCTTCGCTTCGCGTCAGCCCTGCAACCGCGCCAGCACCGCGCGCGTCACCGGGTCGGCGATCTCGGTGGACTGGCCCTGCAGCGCCGGCAGCAACTGGCTCGCCAGCTGCTTGCCCAGTTCCACGCCGAACTGGTCGAAGGCGTTGATGCCCCAGACCACCGACTGCACGTACACGCTGTGCTCGTACATCGCGATCAGCGCGCCCAGCGCATGCGGGGTCAGCGCGTCGAGCAGGATCAGCGTGCTCGGGCGGCCGCCCGGGTAGTCGCGGGCCGGATCGTCGCTGCCCTGCCCGTTCGCCAGCGCTTCGGTCTGCGCAAGCAGGTTGGCCAGCAGCGCCTGGTGGTTGACGGTGTACGGGTCGTCGTTGCGGATGCAGCCGATGAAGTCGGCCGGCACGATGCTGGTGCCCTGGTGCAGCGCCTGGAAGAAGCTGTGCTGCACGTCGGTGCCGGCGCCGCCCCACCACACCGGCACGGTGTCGGCCTCGACCGGGCTGCCGTCCAGGCGCACGCGCTTGCCCAGGCTCTCCATCACCAGCTGCTGCAGGTAGGCCGGCAGCAGCGCCAGGCGCTGGTCGTAGGTCATCACCGCCTGCGTCGCATAGCCGAGCAGGTTGCGGTTCCACAGCGTGGTCAGGCCATGCAGCACGGCCACGTTGCGCTCCAGCGGCGCGTTCAGGGCGTGGTCGTCGAACTGCGCGGCGCCTTCCAGCAGCTGTTCGAAGGCGTCGGCGCCGATCGCCAGCGCGATCGGGAAGCCCACCGCCGACCACAGCGAATAGCGGCCACCCACCCAGTCCCACATCGGCAGCACGCGGCCGGCGGCGATGTCGAAGGCCTTGGCGGCGCGCTCGGGGTTGGCGCTGACCGCGTACAGGCGCTCGCTGCCGCCCAGCCAATCGCGCAGGATCTGGCCGTTGAGCAGGGTTTCCTGGGTACCGAAGGTCTTGGAGATCAGTACGCCGGCGGTACGCGCCGGATCCAGCGTGGCGAGGGTGCGCTGCATCGCCGCGCCGTCCACGTTGGAGACGAAGTGCACGCGGAAGCGCGCGCCGGTGACCGGACGCAGCGCGTCGGCGATCAGGCGCGGGCCCAGATCGGAGCCGCCGATGCCGACACTGACGATGTCGGTGACCTCGGTCTGCGCCAGGGCGTCGATCAGCGCACGCATGCGCTGCTGCACCTCGCGCGCGCTGGCGTGGGCCTGGCTGGCCACCGGTGCGTCGGTGAGGTCGCCGCGCAGCGCGGTGTGCAGCGCGGCGCGGCCTTCGGTGACGTTGACCGTCTCGCCCCGGAACAGGCGCTGGAAGGCGCCGGCCAGGTCGTGTTCGGCAGCCAGCGCCAGCAGCGCGTCGAGCGCGGCGCGGTCGTATTTCTGCCGGGCGAAATTGAAGTACAGCGGTCCGACCTGCAACGCCAACGTCTCGGCACGGCCGGGTTCGGCCGCCAGCAGGTCGGGAAGGCGCGCCCCGCGCAGGCGCTGGGCGTGGGAATGCAGTGCGTCGAAACCGGTGGACTGTGTCATGCGGCCTGCTTTGGGATGCTGTGGTTGGTGTGGGTGATCTTGTTGGCGCCGTCCACATAGACCAGGGTCGGCTGGAAGCGCGCGGCTTCCTCTTCGCTCATGCCGGCGAAGGCGGCGATGATGATCAGGTCGCCGACCTGCACGTGGCGCGCGGCGCCGCCGTTGAGCGAGATGATGCCGCTGCCCTCGTCGGCGCGGATCGCGTAGGTGCTGAAGCGCGCGCCGTTGGTGACGTCCCAGATGTGCACCTGCTCGAATTCGCGGATGCCGGTCGCGTCCAGCAGCAGCCCGTCGATGGCGATCGAGCCTTCGTAGTTCAGCTCGGAATGGGTGACGGTGGCGCGGTGGATCTTGGTCTTCAACAGGCTCAGTTGCATGGCACGGGACTGCGGTCAGGAAAGACGCGCAGTTTAGCAGCCGAGGGTTAGGTGGCGGTGGTGAGGGGCGGCCTCAAACCGTCGCAGGAGCGGCTTCAGCCGCGACCGGCGATCGCGGGAAAGCCCGGTCGCGGCTGAAGCCGCTGCTACGACGACGGTACCGCGGCCTGCCGCGCTCAGAATTCCAGGTTGTCGATCAGGCGGGTACGGCCCAGGCGCGCGGCGATCAGCGCCACGCGTGGGCCGGCGCCGTCCTGCGGCTCGCTCAGGTCGGGCGTGCGCAGCACGCTGTAGTCGACCTCGAAGCCAGCCGCCTGCAGCTGTGCGGTCGCCGCCGCCTCCACCTCGGCGCGCGGGCGCCCGGCCAGGTGGGCCTCGCGCATCGCCAGCAGGGTGCGGTGGATCTGCGTGGCACGCGGCCGCTCCTCCGCCGACAGGTACTGGTTGCGCGAACTCATCGCCAGGCCGTCGGCCTCGCGCACGATGCCGCCGCCCAGGATCTCGATCGGGAACGCCAGGTCGGCGACCATCTGCCGGATCACCGCCAGCTGCTGGTAGTCCTTCTTGCCGAACGCGGCCAAGTCCGGCTGCACCTGGTTGAACAGGCGCGCGACCACGGTGCACACGCCATCGAAATGGCCGGGCCGGCAGGCGCCTTCCAGCACCTCGCTGACGCCGGGCGTGTGCATGCGCAGCGCCAGCTCCACGCCCAGCGGGTACATGCTCTCCACCGTCGGCAGCCACAGCACGTCGCAGCCGGCGCCTTCCAGGCCGCTGGTGTCGGCCTCGGGCGTGCGCGGGTAGCGGGTGAAGTCCTCGTTCGGGCCGAACTGGGTCGGGTTGACGAAGACGCTGGAGACCACGCGGTCGGCGTATTGCCGCGCCAGCATCACCAGCGAGAAATGCCCGGCGTGCAGGTTGCCCATGGTCGGCACGAAGGCCACGCGCAGGCCCTGCCGCTTCCAGCCGGAGACGGTGGCGCGCAGTCGCGCCAGGTCGGTGATGGTCTCGATCATTTGGCGTAGGCGTGTTCGGCGTCGGGGAAGGTGCCGGCGCGGACCGCCTCGGCGTAGGCGCGTGCGGCACCGGCGATGGAACCGCCTTCGGCCAGGAAATCCTTGACGAAGCGCGGGCGGCGGTGGCCGCTGTCCAGGCCGAGGAAGTCGTGCATCACCAGCACCTGGCCGTCGCAGTCCGGACCGGCGCCGATGCCGATGGTGGGGATGTCGATCTCGGCGGTGATGCGCGCGGCCAGCGGCGACGGCACGCATTCCAGTACCAGCAGCGCGGCGCCGGCCGCGGCGACCGCCTTGGCGTCGGCGAGCAGTTTGGCCGCGGCAGCCTCTTCGCGGCCCTGGATCTTGTAGCCGCCGAAGGTCAGCACCGACTGCGGGGTCAGGCCCAGGTGCGAGCACACCGGGATGTCGCGTTCGCTGAGGAAGCGGATCACCTCCAGCTTGTGCCCGGCGCCCTCCAGCTTGACCATCTCCGCACCGGCCTGCAGCAGCCGGGTCGACGCGTCCAAGGCGCGCTCGGGGGTGGCATCGGACTGGAACGGCAGGTCGGCCACCAGCAGTGCGCGTTGCAGCACCCGCGCCACCGCGGCGGTGTGGTAGGCGATGTCGTCCACGCTCACCGGCAGGGTCGAATCGTGGCCCTGCACCACCATCCCCAGCGAATCGCCGATCAGGATCAGGTCCACGCCGTTGGCGTCGAAGGTCCGCGCGAAGCCGGCGTCGTAGGCGGTCAGCATCACCAGCTTCTGCTGGCGGCGCTTGGCCTCGGCCAGGGCGGGAACGGTCCAGGGCTTGCTGTCGGCGTGACTGCTCATAAGCTCATGTGCTGCGGTAATGAGCCGAGCATTATCTACCGATTGGCGCGATCCCGTCGGTTTCGATGCGGTCGCGTGCGTCACGCACCGTTCCATGGCCCGGAATGACCGCGTCGGCGGCGATCTCGGCCAGCGGCAGCAGCACGAACGCACGCTGGTGCAGGAACGGGTGCGGCACCTGCAACCCCGGCAGGTCGATCACCGCCTCGGCATACAGCAGCAGGTCCAGGTCCAGCGTGCGCGGGCCCCAACGCTCGCCGGGCAGGCGCTGGCGGCCGTGGCGGTGTTCCAGGTCGAGCAGCGCCTGCAGCAGGTCCAGCGCCGGCAGCGTGGTGCTCACCAGCGCCGCGGCGTTGATGAAGTCCGGCTGGTCCTCGCGGCCCCAGGCCGGGCTGCGGTACAGCTGCGAGGCGCGCAGCAGGCGGGTCTGCGGCAGCGTGTCGAGCGCGGCCAGGGCCGCGCGCAGGGTCGCCGCGGCGTCGCCGAGGTTGCCGCCCAGGCCGATGCAGGCCCGGACCGGCGCCGGTGTCGCGGCGCTCACTCGACGGGCGTGGCGGCGTCCGGGCGGCGGCGCCGGCGCCGGCGGCGCTTGGGGGTCTCTTCGCTGTCGGCCGGCGGCGCGAACGCCAGCTCGTCGCCGGCGTAGTCCACCTCCGGATCGAAGCCGCGCGGCGGCGGCGCGTAGCCGGGCTGCTGCTGCAGTTCGCGCCAGTAGGCGATGTCGGCCGCGTGCTCGTCCGACGCGGACTGGCGCACGATCAGGAAATCGAACGCGGCGCGGAAGCGCGGATGCGACAGCGTGCGCACTACCCGCTTGCGCTGGCGCGAGGTGAAACGCGACTGCAGCAGCCAGATCTCCTGCATCGGCAGCGAGAAACGCCGCGGCAGCGCCACGGTGCTGAGTTGGTGCAGGGTCACCCGGTCGGCGGCGCGGCGTTGCGCCTCCTCCATCTGCATGCCCTGTTTCTGCAGGGTCATCAACGCGCGGCAGTACGCCGGCCACAGCAGCAGCGCGAACAGGAACGCCGGCGACACCGGCTCGTCGTTGGCGACGCGGTTGTCGGTGTTGCGCAGGCCTTCGATCAGCATGCGCCGCAGCGCGCCGCTGCGGTTGGAGCGCAGCGCCGCCGCGCTCTCCGGGAACAGCGCGGCGAGCAGGCCGTGCCGCTCCAGGCCCTCGAAGCTGGCCACGCCATGGCCGGACAGGAACAGCTTGAGCACTTCCTCGAACAGCCGCGCCGGCGCGGCCTCGGCCAGCAGCCCGGCCAGGCGCGGAATCGGTTCGGCGGTGCCGGCCTCGATCTCGAAATCGAGCTTGGCCGCCAGGCGCACCGCACGCAGCATGCGCACCGGGTCTTCGCGGTAGCGCTGCTCGGGGTCGCCGATCAGCTTCATCAACCGCGCCTGCACATCCTCGAAGCCGCCGACGTAGTCCCGCACCGAGAAGTCCTCGATGGCGTAGTACAAGGCGTTGCAGGTGAAGTCGCGGCGCACCGCATCGTCCTCGATGCTGCCGTAGACGTTGTCGCGGACCAGGCGGCCGTTGTCCACCTCGCGGTCGCCGCTGCCGTCGTCGACATTGGCGCGGAAGGTGGCGACCTCGATGATCTCGCGGCCGTAGACCACGTGCGCCAGGCGGAAGCGGCGGCCGATCAGGCGGCAGTTGCGGAACAACTGCTTGACCTGCTCGGGGGTGGCGTCGGTGGCGACGTCGAAGTCCTTGGGCTGGACCTGGACCAGCAGGTCACGGACCGCGCCGCCGACCAGGTAGGCGCCGAAGCCGGCCTCGCGCAGCCGGTACAGCACGCGCAGGGCGTTGGGGCTGATGTCCTTGCGCGAGATGGGGTGCTGATCGCGCGGGATCGCGCGCAGGGTGAATGGCGATGGAACTGGCGGATTGATGATGGCGCTTCCGTATCGGGTTGCGGGATTGCCGAAGGGCGGCGAGACCCATATACTAGCGCGCTGCAATCGACGCGACCAAACGCTCCCTTCGTCTAGTGGTTAGGACGTGGCCCTCTCAAGGCTAAAACAGGGGTTCGAGTCCCCTAGGGAGCGCCATCCTCGCCTCGCCTGCAGCGCGACACAGCAAAAACCCCGCCTTGGCGGGGTTTTTTGCGTTTCGGCGCCGGCCACCGCCCGACGCGTCTCATTCCTGGTTGCGCGGGTGTCGATCGTCCTCGGCCAGACGGCTGCAGACGCCGGCACGCCGACCCAAGCCTACCCGGAACGCCGAGGCGGCCCGGGCGACGTGCGCGATCCGGTCGGCATCAGTGCGCACGTACCGACCACCCGCAGGCCGCGGTCAGGCCTGCGCCAAGTCAGGGGCGGCCTCCCCGGCCATGACCGCCACCGGCGCCGATGCGGTCTCCGCCACCGCATCGTGCGCATGCAGGCTCTCCAGATGCCGCACCTGTACCTGCACCTCGGCGTAGCGCGCACCCAGCGCCTGCTGCAGGCGGCGCGCGGCGTCCTCCACGTACATCAGGTTCTCGCCGTTGCGGCGCGCGAACGCCTGTTCGTCGGCGCGCCGCACCGCCGCCTGCACCGGCGTGGCCAGGGCCTGCTCGGCGAGCGCGATCACGCCCTCCGCGTCGAAGCGCACCGCGCGCGCCGACACGCCGACCCGCACCGAGGCCACGCTGCGCTGGCTATGCGGGGTGGCGTGACTGCCGTGCCGGAGCAGCCAGTCCGCCACCGCCTCCCGCGATAGCGAGGCCTGTTCCGGGTGCTGCTGCACGAAGGCCTCGCTGAGCAGTTGCCGCGCCAGCGCCGCCGAACACGGGCAGGTCGAGGAATACAGCAGATCCACGCCGAGTCCGAGCCGGACCACGCCGCCACGCAGTTCGGCGTCGATCCGCAGCGGATACGCCCGCCATCCGGCCAGCCCCGGGCTGCGCAGTGCCGGGCTGCGACGCAGCAGTTCCAGGCGCAGCGACACCCGCGCCGCGGTCGAGGCGCAGTCGGCATGGCTGTGCACCATCGCCCGCAGCAATTGCGACAGGCGCGACGGCGACAGCGGCTGCTGCGCGCTTTCGTCGAGGAGGCGGTACAGCCGCGACATATGAATGCCCTTGACCTGCGCCGACGGCAGGTCGACGGCGAGCGCGGCCTGCGCCGGCACGGGTGCCGCAGGCGTGCCCTCGCCCATGTCCAGACAGATCGGCAGCGCGATGCCGTCCATGCCCACCCAGTTCAGGGGAGCGGCGATCTGCGAAGGTTCGTCGGCAGCGACATCGGGCAACGGCGGGGGTATCTGCAGGTTCATCGGGTCGACTGGAACGGCAAGGGAGCGAGGGACGGCGAGGAAGCCAGAGTGACAATTGTTATAAAGTAACACATGAAGTGCGTATCCACGGGATCACCCATCGCACACCTCAGCCGTTGGGGTGCCCAGCACCATCGCCGGGAGGACATCAATGAACGTCTATGGGCTGTGCGGACCTGCTCGCAAGGATTCGCCCAGACCCTCATCCGCCCCTGCGGGGCACCTTCACCCCGAAAAGGGGGCCATGGTCCCGGCGGGAGAAGGGAAAGTCCAAAGCCCCTCTCCCACCGGGAGAGGGGTTGGGGTGAGGGTACGACACGCGCAGCGCCACCACCGATCCGGCAATACCTTCAGCCGCTCGGCTACAGACACACCGATCCAGAGATGGCACGCGCGCCGCGTGCGCGTGCGTATCGACCTCAGCCCTGCATCTGTTCCAGTTCCTTGCCCTTGGTCTCGTACACGTAGCGCAGCACGAAGAACACCGACAGGAACGCGGCCACGGTGTAGATGCCGTAGGCGCCGGCCAGGCCGATGCTGCCGAGCAGGACCGGGAAGGTCACGGTGATGGCGAAGTTGGACATCCACTGCGCCGCACCGGCCACCGCCAGGCCGGAACCGCGGATCTGGTTGGGGAACATCTCGCCCAGCATCACCCACATCACCGGGCCCCAGGACATGTTGAAGAAGACTACGTAGACGTTGGCGGCGATCAACGCCAGCCGGCCCATGCCCGGCGACAGCGCCAGCTTGCCGGCCGCATCCAGCGAGGCGCTGGCGAAGGCGATGGTGACCAGCGCCAGCGACACCGCCATGCCGGCCGAGCCGATCCACAACAACGGCTTGCGCCCGACCCGGTCGATCAACACCACAGTGATCAGGCAGGCACCGATGCTCAACGCACCGGACAGCACGTTGATCAACAACGCATCGCTCTCGGAGAAACCCACCGCCTGCCACAGCACCGCGCCGTAGTAGAACACCACGTTGATGCCGACCAGTTGCTGGAAGGTGGCCAGGCCGATGCCGATCCATACGATCGGGCGGACCTTGCCGGTGACCTTGCTGACCAGGTCCGACAGCCGCGGCGTGTGCTGGTCGGCCGACAGCGAGGCGGAGATTTCGGTCAGCTTGGTCTGCGCCGTGTTGGCGCCGTACAGCCGGGTCAGCACCGCCAGCGCCTGCTCGCGGCGGCCCCGCGCCACCAGGAAGCGCGGACTCTCCGGAATCGCCAGCAACAGCAGCAGGAACGCCGTGGACGGCAGCGCCTGCATCCAGAACATCCAGCGCCAGGCCGGCTGCCCCAGCCACAGCGCCTCGGTGGACGCGCCGGCGGCCTTGGCCAGCAGATAATTGCTGAGGAAGGCGCAGAACAGCCCGCCGATGATCGCAATCTGCTGCACCGTGGCCAGGCGCCCGCGGTAGCGCGCCGAGGCGACCTCGGCGATGTAGGCCGGCGACATCACGCTGGCCGCGCCCACCGCGAAACCGCCCATCATCCGCGCCAGCACGAACACCGCCGAGTTGTGCGCCGCGCCGGCGCCCAGCGCCGACAGCAGGAACAGCGCCGCCGAGACGATCAGCACCGTGCGCCGGCCCCAGCGATCGGCCAGCGAACCGGCCAGGAACGCGCCGATCGCGCAGCCCAGCAGCATCGAGGCGACCTCGAAGCCAGTGCCGGCGGAACTGGACTGGAAGGTCTGCTTGAGGCCATCGACGGTACCGTTGATGACGCCGCTGTCGAAGCCGAACAGGAAGCCGCCGATGGTGGCGACGCAGCTGATCAGGATGATGAGGCGGGTGTTCTCGCCGGCATCGGCGTGGCGATCGATCGGAACACTGGACATGGGTTCACCTGGTGGCGTGCAAGAGGGAGACGGCCGGCGCGCGGGAAGGAGCGTGCGCGGCGGCGGCACCGGGCCGCCGCCGCACACCGGTTCAGCGCAGCAGGTACTGGTTGATCAGGTTCTCGTAGGCTTCCTGGCGGCCACTACGCTGGGTCGGCTCGCCGGCCTGCGCGGCGTGCGCGGCCAGGTCGGCCAGCGTGCTCGTGCCGGCGGCGAAGGCCGCGCCGGCGCCGCTGTCGAAGCTGGCGTAGCGCTCGCGGCGCCACTGCTCCAGCGGCGAGGCGGTAAGCAGCGCGTGGGCGACTTCGAGACCGCGCGCGAACGCGTCCATGCCGCCGATGTGGGCGATGAACAGGTCCTGCGGATCGGACGACTCGCGGCGCACCTTGGCGTCGAAGTTGAGCCCGCCCGGGGCCAGCCCGCCCTGCCGCAGCACCACCAGCATCGCGCCCACGGTGTCGTACAGGTCGACCGGGAACTGGTCGGTGTCCCAGCCGTTCTGCGGATTGCCGCGGTTGGCGTCGATGCTGCCGAGCAGGCCGGCGTCGCTGGCCACCTGCAGGTCGTGTTCGAAGCTGTGCCCGGACAGGGTGGCGTGGTTGGCCTCGATGTTGAGCTTGAAATCCTGGTCCAGGCCGTGCTGGCGCAGGAAGCCGACCACGGTGGCGCTGTCGAAGTCGTACTGGTGCTTCATCGGCTCCATCGGCTTGGGCTCGATCAGGAAATTGCCCTTGAAGCCGATGCTGCGCCCGTAGTCGCGGGCCAGGGTCAGGAATCGCGCCAGATGCTCCTGCTCGCGCCGCATCTGCGTGTTGTGCAGGCAGGCGTAGCCTTCGCGGCCGCCCCAGAACACGTAGTTCTCGCCGCCCAGTTCCACGGTCGCCTCCAGCGCCGCCTTGACCTGCACCGCCGCACGCGCGACCACGTCGAAGTCCGGGTTGGTCGCCGCGCCGTTCATGTAGCGCGGGTGCGAGAACAGGTTGGCGGTGCCCCACAGCAGCTTGACCCCGGTGTCGGCCTGGCGCTGCCTGGCGATGCCGACCATGTGCTTGAGGTTCTTTTCGTACTGGCCGATGTCCTCGGCGTCCGGCGCCAGGTCCACGTCGTGGAAGCAGTAGTACGGCACGCCGAGCTTGGTGAAGAACTCGAACGCGGCATCGGCCTTGGCCTCGGCGCGGCCCAGCGCATCGCTGCCGGCGTCCCAGGGATAGGCGCGGGTGCCGGGGCCGAACGGATCGGCGCCGTTGCCGCAGAAGCTGTGCCAGTAGGCCACGGCGAAGCGCAGGTGCTCGGCCATGGTCTTGTCGCCGATGCGCTTGCCGGCGTCGTAGACCTTGAACGCCAACGGATTGTCCGAGGCCTTGCCCTCGAACGGAATGCGACCGATGCCCGGGAAGTATTCCTTGGCGCCGGTGTAGACGGAAGTGCTCATCACGAAGTCCTGGTGCGTTGCGGGGGAAAGGGAATCACGCGGCGTACAGCGGGCCGATGGCCTGCAGATGCCGCTGGAAGGTCTGGTAGTGCGCCTGGTACTGCGCGCCGCGCTGCGCATCCGGCTGCGCGGAGCGCGTCGCATCGTCCTGCTGGTGCTGCAGCACCACCTCGGCCAGGCTGGCGCGCTCGCCCTGCGCCCAGCCGTCGGCCCACAGCGCCTGCAGCGCGGCGCCGAATGCCGCGCCCTCGGCCTGCGCCGGCACGTGCACCGGAAGCCCGAACAAGTCGGCGATGAGCTGGCGCCAGCCGGCGCTGTTGCTGCCGCCGCCGGTGAGGGAGATCGCATCGAACTGCAGCCCGGCGTCGACGAAGGCGTCGAAACCGTTGCGCAGGCTGTAGCTGGCGCCCTCCATCGCCGCGCGATAGAAATGCGCCGGCGTGGTGTTGTGCAGGTCCATGCCGGTCAGGCAACCGCGCGCCGCCGGCAGGTTCGGGGTGCGTTCGCCGTTGAAGAACGGCAGCAGCACCAGTCCGTCGGCGCCGGGCGCCGTGGCCGCGAGCAAGGCCTCGCCCTGCCCGGTCTTGATGCCGAACAGACGCGCGATGATCTCGGTGGCGACCGTGCAGTTCATGGTGCAGATCAGCGGCAGCCAGCCGCCGCTGGAAGAGCAGAAGGCGGCCCAGCGTGCATCCGGATCCACCACCGGACGCTCGGCGTAGGCGAACAGCGTGCCGGAGGTACCCAGGCTCATGCTCAGGCGTCCTGGCACCACGTTGCCGGTGCCGATCGCCGCCATCATGTTGTCGCCGCCGCCGGTGGCCACGCGCACCTCGCGCGGCAGGCCCAAGGTCTGCGCCACGACGGCGGAGAGAAGGAAGCTGCTTTCGGTCGGCACCAGCGGCGGCAGTGCCGCAGCCAGGTCGCGCTGCGGATCGATCGCCTGCAGCAGCGGCGCCGACCATTGCCGGGTGCGCACGTCCAGCCAGCCGCTGCCGGAGGCGTCGCCGACTTCGGCGTAGCGCTCGCCGGTGAGCCAGAAGTTGACGTAGTCGTGCGGCAGCAGCACCGTCGTCATCGCCGCGTAGGCATCGGGACGATGCTTGCGCGTCCACGGCAGCTTGGAGGCCGTGTAGCCGGCCAGGATCGGATTGCCGGCCAGCTCCACGCAGCGCTGCGCGCCGCCGACCGCCTCCATGATCTCCTCGCACTCGCGCTGGGTGCTGGTGTCGCACCACAGCTTCACCGGCGCGGTGACCTGGCCCTGCGCGTCCAGCGGCACGAAGCCGTGCTGCTGTCCGGACACTGCGATGGCCCGCACCTGCGCCCGCTGTTCGGCGCTGAGCGCGGCGAAGCAGGCGACGATGCCGTCGATCCACCACTGCGCCTGCTGCTCGCGGGTACCGTCGTCACGGCTGATCAGGTCCAGCGCATGGCCTTGAGTGGCCACCACCTGCCGGCTGTCGGCATCGTAGGCGAGCAGCTTGACGCTCTGCGTGCCCACGTCCAGGCCGATGTACAGACTCATTGCCCTACCCGCCACATCGTGCACACACCCAGTTCCATCATCGCTCCAGGAGAAAGGCCGGCGTGCGGGGACCACCCGCCGTGTCGCCGAGTGTAGTGCGCACCGCACGCATCACGCAGCGAAGCATGATGACGCTGAGTGCCGCGCGCTGCCAGCGCGGCCCGGGCGATGGCGTACGCACGCACCGGACCCAGCCACCCTGCAGCCAATTCACGGTCAACGCATGCAGAAGCAGGACAAGGATCGAGCCAACGGATGTCACTGCGCGCAGTGATGGCCCGTCGCATCCGCGACACGATGACGACTGGCGCAGTCTCGGCTCTGCGCAGGATGTGTCTACACACGGCGCCATCTTGATGCGCTGCATCAAACCTGCGCGCAAGGCGGGAGCATGTTGTACCGGAGCGCATTCGATGCATCCCTTCTCCCCGTCGACCATGGCCCTCTTCGGGGGAAGTACCCCAGGGAGCGGATGAAGCGCTGCGCTCCGTACCCTCACCCCAACCCCTCTCCCGGGGGGAGAGGGGCTTAAGCGCACCGCGGCTGCTTCGTTGTCACCGTCACAATCACGCCCACGCGTGTGAACACGCATCCCTTCTCCGATTGGGGGAAGGTGCCCCGCAGGGGCGGATGAGGGTACGGGCGTAGCGCGCCTATTTCGCTGCATCGCGACCCAGTCGGCACGCCACGACCGCCAGCATGGGGCAACCAACGCTGGCACCATCTCACGCGCCATCCCAGACTCATCCAGCCCGCGCCGCGACGGCATGGCCGGTCGACTTGCGCGGCACCTCCAGTGGCTGGCCGCGATACTCCACGCTGGCGTCGGCCGCGGGTTCGAGTGCGCCGGCATCGTCGCGTGGGCCATCGACGAAGCGCACATGGATGGTGCGCCGGTCCTGCATGCCCGGCCAGCGCCCCTCGCGCGCGCCGATGCGCAGCACGCCGCTGGCCTGGTCCCACTGCAGCGGGATGCGGCTGAACTCGCCCTGCTCGTAGCCGTAGCCGGTGCCGTCATCCTCGTACAGCGAGAAACGGCCGTCGGCGCCGGTATAGACCACCACGGTCAGCGGCGCATCCGGAATCTGGTCGACGTACTGCTGCACTTGGGTCATCGGCACGATGGCGCCGGCGCGCACGAACAGCGGCATGCGCTGCAGCGGCGCGGCGGCGTCGATGGTCTGGCCGCCGGCGTGGCGCGCGCCGCTGTTGAAGTCGATCCAGTCGGTGCCCGCCGGCAGGTAGACCTTGCGCGAGGTCGCACCGAAGCGGGTCACCGGCGCGACCAGGAACGCTGGGCCGAACAGGTACTCGTCGTCGATGTCGGCGACCTTGGGGTCGTGCGGGAAGTCCATCGGCAGGCCGCGCATCATCACCCCGTCGTGGTGATAGGTGTCGCCGGCGAGCGTGTAGATGTAGGGCAGCAGCGCGTAGCGCAGGCGGCTGTAGTAGGCCATGCTGACGTAGTACGGCGTGCCTTCCGGCGCGATGTTCCAGATCTCGCGGTACGGGAACTGGCCGTGCGAGCGGAACAGCGGCACGAAGGCGCCGAACTGGAACCAGCGCGTGTTGAGTTCGCGCCACTCGGGCAGGTGCGCCGGGTCCTGGGTTTCGTAGCGCTTCTCCACGGCGAAGCCGCCGATGTCGAAGGTCCAGTTCGGCAGGCCCGACATCGACAGGTTGACGCCGGCGGAGATCTGCTCACGCATGTCCTCCCAGCGCGAGGCGATGTCGCCGCTCCACACCGCCACGGCGTTGCGCTGGATGCCGGCGTAGCCTTTGCGCGAGAGGATGAACACGCGCTTGCCGTCGGCGGCGCGGTCGCCGGCATAGACGCCGTGGGTGTGCGGCAGCGGATAGGAATTGAAGAACTCGGTGGACGGCCCCAGCGCGGTCGGGGTGGTGCGCGCCTTGCGCTCGGCGATGTCCAGGTTGGAGTGCACGTCGGGTTCGTCGGCATCCAGCCACCAGGCATCGATGCCCTTGCGGTTGAGTTTTTCGTCGATCTGCCGCCAGTAGATCGCCTGCGCGTCGGCTGCGTACGGATCGTAGAAGGCGTTGGTGTAGCCCTTGCCGATCCAGTCCAGCTCGCCCACCTCGACGTTGCGCCGGTAGATGTGCCCGGCCGCGTCCAGTTCCTTGTAGTGGTCCGTGCTCGGGTAGAACTTCGGCCAGACCGAGATCATCAGCTGCGCGTGGCTGGCGTGCACCGTGTTGACCATGCCGTCCGGGTCGGGAAAGCGCGCGCGGTCGAAGGCGTGCGAGCCCCAGGCGTTCTCGGGCCAGTACGACCAGTCGAGCACGATGTTGTCGATCGGCAACTGCCGCCGGCGGTACTCGGCCAGCACGCCGAGCAGTTCGTCCTGGGTCTTGTAGCGCTCGCGGCTCTGCCAGAAGCCGTAGGCCCACTTCGGCAGCAACACGGCCTTGCCGGTCAGCGTGCGGTAGCCGGCGATGACCTGGTCGGCGTTGTCGCCGGCGACGACGTAGTAGTCGATCATCTGCCCGGCTTCCGACCACAGCGACAGGTCGCCGGCTTCGGCCGCCGGCAGCGGGTCGCGATGCAGCAGTGCGATGTAGCTCGGGTCGATCAGATCCCACTCAACCTTCAGCGTATGCCGCTGGCCAGGCTGCAGCTGCAACGCGAACTCGTGGTGCCAGGGGTTCCAGTTCTGTCGCCAGCGGTCGACGAGCAGCTTGCCGTCGACCCATAGCCTAGAGTACTCACTGGCATACAGCGAAAAAGTATGCGTGCCGCCGCGTTCGGCCTCGATCTGGCCTTCCCAGCGCACCTGCATGCGGCGCTTGTCGCCGGGCTTGGCCGCGGCGGGGAATTTCGCCAGGTCCTTGATGTACTGATAGCCGATGTCGGCTTCGCGACGCTCCAGCACCGGCTTGCCGTCGATCGCGTAGTGCGCGGTCAGCGCGCCGGGCTTGCCGTGCGCGTCGTACAGGCGCAGCGTCGCCGGCAGCGGCTGCAGCCCGCGCGGATCGCCGAAGCGGGTGATCGCGTTGTTGTCCCAGAGGATCCCGTAGTTGCGGCTGGACACGAGGTACGGCACCGCCATGTCGAGATTGCTCTGCAGCAGTTCGATGTCGTGGCCCTTCTGGTTCATCCAGCCCTGCTGGTGCTGGCCGAAACCGTAGAAGGCCTCGTCGGGCGGCGAGACGAAGCGCTGGCGCAGGCTCAGGTAGTGGCGGCCCTCGACCTGCAACGGCGCGAAGCTGCGCCCGCCCGCCACTTCCGCCAGCAGCGGCGTGCCCTGCGCATCGGTGAAGCCGACATGGCCGTCGACGGTGGACACCTGCGCGGTCATCCGCGCGGTCTTGAGCTGCACCGTGTCGCCGTGTTGCTCCAGCGTAAAGCCGGTGTCGCCCTGCACCGGCACCCGCATCAGGCTGGGTGTGCGCTGGAACGCGCCGGTGGGATCGGCGCTGACCCGGACGATGCCGCGGTCGATCACCTGCAGGCGCACCGGCGCCGCGCCCTTGGCGCTGGGATGCACGGTGACGCCCTCGGCATCGCGGGTCACCTGCTGCGCGGCGGCGGACGCGGCGACCGCGAGCAACGCCAGCGCCAACAGGCGTGGCAACGAAGGCGGCAGGCAACGGTTGGCGTGGTGCATGGTCACTCCATTGGAAAGTCATACGGCACGGCGCGCCTGGCGCCACCGCGTGGTCAATAGGTCGCCAGGGTGACGCGCAGCAATTGCGGCACGTCGGAGAAGTTGAGTCCGTAATCGGTCTGGTCGCCGTTCCAGTTGCGCCGGAACCGCCACTGCTCGCCGTCGTACACGCCCTCTTCGACCCGGTCGTAGAGCATGTTGGCGGTCGCGGCGCTGGCCGGATGCAGGGTCACCCGCGCATGCTGGGCGGTGATCAGGAAGGTGTCCGGGCCAAGTTCGGCGATCAGCGCCGCGCCGATCGGCGCAGGATTGCCGGGCGGCTCGCCCTGGAACCAGAACTGCGGCACGCCATAGGTGACGGTGGCGCTCCAGCGCGCGTTGAGCGGCAGCTCCTGCACCGCCTGGCCCGGCGCCTCGGCGGTGCCGTGCAGCTTGCCGGCGGCCGCGGCGCGGGCGAACGCGCGCATGCCCATGCCCACCGCGCGATAGCCCAGCGCGAACGGCGCCAGTGCCTGTGCGTCCACGCGCTTGGCGCCGAGCGGATCGTTGGAGTAGCCGCTGTAGTCGATGCCGAAGGTCGACCAGCCGATGCCGTCGTGGCCCAGCGCCGGATACAGGTAGCGCGCGTACTCGGGGCGGTTGCCGGTCTCGGCGACGAACAGCGCGTTGTCGGGACGCGCGTAGCGCTGCAGCACCGTGGTGTACAGCGGATACTCGGGCATGTAGATGTCCGGCGCCAGCAGATCGATGTGCGGCGCTGCCGCCTTCCACACGTCGAGCACGTTATCGGTGGGGCCGCCGCTGGCGTACTGCCCGGGCTGGCCGGGATTGAACGGGCCGCGCAATGCCGCATTGACGTAGATCGGCAAGGGATACGCGGCCTTGCCGGCCTCGGCGATACGGTCGATGAAGTGCGCGATGTGCCAGGCATGGAAGATCTCGTCGGCATCGGCGCCGAACACCTGCGCCCAGCTGCCCGGCGACTTGCCGAGCCGCTGCAGCAACGCCTGTGGCACCGGGCCGTCGAACACGCGCTGCGCCATCGGCGAGAAGTCGCGCGCACTGCCGTAGGTGCCGGGCTCGTTCTCGGCCTGCACCATGATCACGGTGCGCTGCGGATCGGCCTGGCGCAGATGCCGCATGACGGCGACGAACGCTTTGCGATCGGCCTCCAGCGTGGCCGGCGCCAGCGGCGACAGCGAACCCAGGCGTCGCCCGTCGCGCGTGACCACGCGCGGAAAGCGCGCATCGTCGGTCTTGACCCAGTGCGGCGCGTAGTTGGGGCCGTTGTTCTTCCAGGTGCCGAACCACAGCAGCACCAGCCGTACCCGCTGCGTGCGCGCCTGCGCCAGCAGCGTGTCGACGAAGGAGAAATCGAAGCGGCCCTCTTCCGGTTCCACCTGCTCCCAGGCGACCGGCACCTGCACCGTGTGCGGCCCCAGCGCGCGGATCGCCGGCCACACCCACGCCAGCGCCGCCGGATAGTTGCTGGAGTTGTTGACCTGCGCGCCGAGGATCAGGAACGGTGCGCCATCGACCAACAGCGCGTGACGGCCGTCGGTGCTGACCAGGCGCGGGATCGGTGCCTGGGTCGGCGCCGATGTCGCGGCAGCGGGCGTGTGCGCACCAACCGACGGCGCATCCGGCGCGGCCTGGCAGCCGCTCAGCAGCAGCGACAGCAGGACACGCAGCCGCCATGCGGTGCGCAACGCGCGCGACGGCGATCCGATTCTCCGCACGTGGCCGGCGCCCAGCCTCACCAGTCGTCGCTGCGGAACGGGCCCACCGGCAACTGCTCGCGGTTGACCAGGTTGGCGTCCTCGGGGTTTTCGCTCCAGGCGTAGCGCAGCGCCTGCGGCTGCGGCACCGCATCGCTGCGGACCACCACCTGGTCGCCCTCCATGCGTGCCTGCGCCGGATGGAAGCGCCGATCGGCACCGGCCAGGGCGAAGCCGTGCACCACGCTGCCGCCGCCGCGCACCGCCAGGGTGCTGCCCATCAGGTCGAACATCACCCGCGCCTGGCCATCGGCGAACGTGGCGCGCGCGAACACCGGCGCGCTGTAGACCAGGGTTTCGCCGTAGGCCACGTGGCGTGCGACCAGCGCCAGGCGATGCCCCACGTCCTGCTTGTTGGGGGGATGGATGTTGTCCGGCGTGCCGATGTCGATGGTCACCGCCTGCCCGGTGGCCGGCAGCGCCAGCGTCCTGGTCTGCGATTCGCGCAGTTGCGCCCACGGACTCAAGTCGCCCTGGTCGTTGCCGGCCTTCCAGTTGGCCAGTTGCACCCACAGGAACGGCAGCTGCGGCTGTCCGCGCTCCTGCCGCCAGCGCCCGATCAGCGACGCGAACTGCTCGCGGTAGCGCAGCGCGCCATACGGGTAGGCGTTGCTCTCGCCCTGGTACCAGATCACGCCCTTGACCGGGAACGGCTGCAAGGGATGGATCATCGCGTTGTACAGCAGCGTCGGCACCTGGTTCTTGTCGTCGTTGGCGGCCAACGTCACCTTGCCCGGGCGGAACTGCCAGTCGCCGGCCAGCGAGCGCGGCTGGCCGCCGTCGGGCTGCACGAAGAACGCCACCGCATCGCCGGGGATGCCGCCGAAGCCGCCGGTATCCAGGATGCGGATCGCGATGTGGTTGACGCCGGCGCGCAGCGCTGCCGGCGGCAAGTGGTAGCGGCGCGGCTCGGTGTAGCGCCCTTCGGTGTGGCCGACCTCCACGCCGTTGACGTAGGTGGTATCGGCATCGTCGGCCGGGCCGATGCCCACGACCGCGCCGGCCTTGGCTTCGGCTGCACTGAGGGTAAAGGTGGTGCGGTACCAGGCGACGCCGTCCATGCCGACGTAGCCATGCTGCTCCCACAGCCCCGGCAGCGGCTGGCGGTCCCAGTCGCGGTCGTCCAGGTCGGCAGCGGCCCAGCCGGCATCCGCATCCACGGTGGTCGGGTGTGGCCAGCGCGCCAGGCGCTTTCGGGTCTCGCCGAGGTCCTGTGCGTCCTTGGCCTGCATCTGCGCGATGCGCGTGCGCACCTGCGCCGCGTCCACGCCCGGCGAGGCCGCGTCCATCCAGGCCTCGATCGCGCTGCCGCCCCAGGTGCTGTCGATGATGCCGATCGGCACGCCGGTGCGCTGGCGCAGCTCGCGCGCGAAGAAATACGCCACAGCCGAGAACGCGCCGGCAGTGGCCGGCGTGGCCGCGACCCAGCTGCCGCCGGGCAGCCGCGGCTGTGGCTGCGCCGCCCAGGCCTTGGGCACCTTGAAGTTGCGCAGTTGCGGATCCATGGCCGCCGCCACTTCGCGTGCGCCGTTGCGCGCCTGCGCCAGCGGCCACTCCATGTTGGACTGGCCGCTGGCCAGCCACACGTCGCCGATCAGCACGTCGCCGACGCGCCGCTGGCTGCCGTCGCCCTGCACCTCCAGCACGTACGGGCCACCGGCCGCATGCGCCGGCAACTGCAGTCGCCAGCGGCCATCGCGGCCTGCGACCGCACTGGCGCTGGCACCGTCCAGGCGCACCTGGATGCGTGCGCCAGGCGTGGCCCAACCCCAGACCGGAATCGGTGCATCGCGCTGCAGGACGGCGCCGTCGGCGAACAGCAACGGCAGTTGCAGTTCCGCCGCGGCCGGCCATGACGCGAACGCCAGCGCCAGCAGCGCCAGGCGAACGGTGGGATGCAGCGGTCTTGCCATGAGCGGTTCCTGCGTCGGGAGGAAAAACCGGCGGCAGCCACCCGCCTCGCCGCAGGCGGACCGCGCGCCGGAGACGGCTGCGCGCCTACCAATTGGCGCGCAGCACCAGCGAGTAACGACGATCGTTGACGAACCAGCTGCGCGTGTACAGATGCCGGTCGACCTCGCCATCGCTGTAGGAGGTCGGCCCCATCAGCACCTTGGTCTCCGCGTTGGTGATGTTGTTGGCCTGGATGCCCAGTTGCAGGTGCGGCGAGAACCGATAGAACACCGAGCCGTCGAGCTGGCCGTAGTCGTCCGACCAGGTCGGCAGCTTGGTCGACACGTCGCTGGCGGTCAGCAGATAGCGCGAACGCCAGTTGTAGGCCAGGCGCACCGACAGCGGACCCTTCTCGTAAATGCCGGCGAAGTTGTAGCTGCGCCGCGACAGGCCTTCCAGCGGCAGCGCCACGCCGGTCACGGTGGTCTTGGTGTAGGGATCGGTCGCCGTGTTCACGCCGCCGCTGCTGTCGACGAAGGTGAAGTTGGCATTGACGCCGAAGCCGCTCATCCAGCCCGGTAGCGAATCGAAGAACTGGGTGTAGCCGTACTCGAAGCCGCGGATGCGGCCCTTGTCCATGTTGTACGGACGCGTCACCAGGAAATCCTGGCCGCCATAGTTCTCGGTGACGGTCTGGTTGGAGAAGTAGTCCTTGACGCTCTTGTAGAACAGCGTCACGTACATCATGTCGCTGCTGTCGAAGTACCACTCCAGCGCGGCGTCGTACTGGTCGGCCTTCATCGGCTTGAGGTTGGGATTGCCGGCGGTGCCGGTCCAGTCCTTCAGCGAGCCGTCGTCGTTGACGGTGGCCGTCAGCAGCAGATACGGCTGCAACTGGGTGTAGTCCGGCCTTGCCATCGCCTTGGACGCGGCCAGGCGCAGCTGCAGCGCATCGGAGAACTTGAAGCGCAGGTTCATGCTCGGCAGCACGTCGGTATAGCTGCCGCGCGCGTCGTTCGGAAAGTACTGCCCGTAGTACTGGGCCTTGAGCGCATCCGAGGCCGAGGTGGCGGACAGGTCCGGATACTGGCCGTAGCCCGAGGCCTCGGTCCTGGTCTGCACCACCCGCACGCCGATGTTGCCGTCCACCGGCACGCCCAGCGCGGTGTCGTTGCCGAAGTACATCACCATGTACGCGGCCTGGGTGCGTTCGAATTGGCGGTTGGTGTCCTGCAACTGGTACTGGTCCGGCGCCCAGCCATAGCCGCGCAGCGCGACGATCTGCTCGATCAGCGCCGAGGTGCCGGCGTAGTCCTTGACCGCGCTGTTGCGCGGGAAGTAAAGGTTGTTGGGCACGCGCACCTTGCCGCGCAACAGGTTCGAAAAGGAATACAGCGACGAGGACGCGGTCATGTAGCTGGCCAGGTCGGCCAGGCCGGTGGCGGTGCCGGGGATGGTCGCCCAGTTGTCGCTGATCACGCCCCAGTTGTAGCCGGAATTCTTGTTGGTCTGGGTGCGGTCGGTGGCGCGGATGCCGGCACGGAAGGTGCGCAGCCACGGGTTGTCGTCGTAGCTGTACTCCAGGTCGAAGCGCGTGGCCAGCTCGCGACCGCGGTTCTTGGCCAGGTGATCCATCGCCGCGCTCCAGAAGTAGTTGGAGGGGTCGGCGGTGTAGCTCGGGTCGGCCAGGGTCACTGCGGGATACTTGCCGCTGAGGTCGAAGGTCAGGCCCGGCAGATAGATCGAACTGAACAGGGTGAAATCCAGGGTGTCGCTCTGCGACTGCACCAGTTGCATGTCGCCGCGCACGGTCAGCCGGTCGGTCAAACGATGGGTGAAGCCGCCGGACAGATCGGAGGTGGTGGTGCTCTGCCGGGCGTAGCGGTTGTCGGTGTAGAAGCGCACGCCGTCGTTGCCGGTGACGTTGCCGCGCCAGGAACTGGACGCCGGCGACCCGCTGACGAAACGGCCTGCGTCGTCGTAGGTGAAGGTGGTGCCGGGTGCCGGCGCGATGGCGTTGGTGTCGTCGTTGAAGAACGCCGCGCGCTCCTGCCAGTTCATGTCGTAGGACGAGCGCAGGTATTGCACGTAGAGGTCGGTGGCGTCGCTGGGCCGCCACTGGAAGGCGGCCGCCACGCCCTTGCGCTTGCGTTCGAACTCCAGCTGCCGCCAGTTGACACCTCCGGGCACGTAGACCTTGTCGAAGCTGGTGCCGGCCAGCAACGCGGGATCGGTGCGGCGCACGAACGGTTCCACCTGGATGCCGTCGCTGCGCGTGGCCAGTTCCGAGTGCGCCACATCGAGCATGAAGCCCATTTCGCCCAGGCCGGTGTTCCAGCGATCGCTGAACAGGAACGAGCCCGAGGGCTTGTAGGTCTTGCTCAGGTCGCCGTAGTTGACGTCGGCGGTGAAGCCGATGACCCGGCCCGGCTGATCGAACGGCATGCGCGTGCGCAGGTTGACCGTGCCGCCGAGGCCGCCTTCGACGATCTCCGCCGAGGGATTCTTGTACACGTCCACGCCGGCCATCAATTCGGCCGGCACGTCCTCGAAGCTGAGCCCGCGTCCGCTGGCGGCACTGAAGCTGTCGCGGCCGTTGAGTTCGCCGCGCACCTGGGTCATCCCACGGATCATCACCCCACTGCCTTCGGCCGAGAAGTGGTCCGGGTCGTTGCGCGCCATGAAGTGATCGATGGTCACGCCGCTGACCCGCTGCAGGGTCTCGGTGACGCTGCGGTCCGGCAGCGCGCCGATGTCCTCGGCGCTGACCGAATCGACGATCTGCTCGGCATCGTGCTTGATTGATTGCGACTTGATCAGGCTGCCACGCACGCCCTTGACCTCGACCGCATCGAGCTGGGTCACCGGGTCGCCCTTCTTGCGCGCGGCAGGCTGCGCGCTTGCGGACTCCGCCTCCTGCGCCAGTGCCTGTGCGCTGAGCAGCAGGCCGATGCTCAGCGCGATGAGCGAACGCGGCAAAACACGGGGACGACGTGACGCTGCGGTCGGCAGAGCCGGACCACAAGAATGCTGCGATGCCATGCGGTTTCCCTCCCAGGAGACATGCACACAGACACGGGCGACGGTCGCACCAGGGCGCCGTCCTGCGAGTTGTGACGGCGTCGGTCTCAGCCGCTGCCGTATCGGATGGCGCCGCTGCGCAGAGTGGCAGGTCGGTCGCTACCGCGATCGGCCGAGACTAGGAATGCACTTGGCGTGAAACAAATGAAAAATTCCCGTCAAGCTATGTGATTCCAGACTAGCGGGATGCGCACCACGGTATGTCTACGAAATCGTCCGTCTGCGACGACATTCAAACGCTCGCCGCCCGCTCGGGATACAGCCGCTTGGCCGCATTGCGCAGCGCCAGCAACACGCGTTCGGCGCCCGGCGGCAGCAGATAGTCGCGGCGGCGCACGATGCCGAACGATTCCATGCGCACGCCCAGCGTGATCGGCAACACCGTCAGCAGCTTGGCCTGTACATACGGCGCCACCGCCTCGGCCGGCAGCGCGGCCAGCAGGTCGCTGCCGCGCAGCAGGCTGGTCATCACCGGCAGCGACGAGGTCTCGATGACGTTCTGCGGCGCCGGCACCGCATGCTCCAAAAACATCGCGTCCAGGCGCGCGCGCAGCACGCTGTCGGCCGGCGGCAGCACCCAGCCGTAGCGGGCCAGGTCGGCATGGCGCAGGTCGGCGCGGGTGGACAGCGGGTGGCCGGCGCGGGCGATCACCGAGTGCGGCTCGTCGGCCAGCGGCTCGAACTCCAGCGCCTCGGCACCATAGGGCCCGAGGATGCGCCCGATCACGATGTCGAGCTGACCATCGAGCAGCTTGGCCACCAGCGGCCGGCTGTAGTCCATCTCCACCCGCACCAGGATGCCGGGGAACTCGCGCTTGACCTCGGCGATGGCCTGCGGCACCAGGTTGGTGCCCGGATTGACCACGGTGCCGATCGAGACCTGGCCCATGCGCCCCTCGCACAGCGCCGCGATCTCTTCCTGGGCGCGGCCGATCTCCGACATCGCCGCGCGTGCGCGGCGGATCAGCACCTGCCCGTACCAGGTCGGTTCGACCCCGCGCGCGTGGCGCTCGAACAGCTTCACCCCCAGCAGGTCCTCCATTTCCGCCAGCAGCTTGGACGCCGCCGGCTGGGTCATGCTGGCCGCCTCGGCCGCGCGCAGCACCGAGCGGTGCTCGTGCAACTGCAGCAGCAACAACAGATGCCGGGTCTTCAGGCGCGCGGCGTTGAACCAGGGATTGGCAGAGGCATTCATCGTGGGCAGGCGTCCTGGGGGAGCGGAGCCGCGTATTCGGCGGCGGAATAGAATATGCCTAAAATTTCATTTGCAGAGCATAGCTCACGCGCGCAGGCTACGGCCCATCGCGCCCCCGCTGGCGCCGTCGTCGTCGGGCACCGGCCCGCCGGCAGCGGAGGCTGTCGGGTGGAGCCAGCGCGCCGACGCATGGCGCGGACTGCAGCGGCCCCGCCGTCCGGTCCCGCCGCTGCGCCGCACTGGTCCGGCGCTTCCGTCACCGTCGTTTCCGCCAGGTATCCCGATGTCCGCCGCTTCCCCGTTCCGACTCCCGCTGATCGCGATCCTGCGCGGTCTCACCCCCGAGGACGCGCTGGCGCACGTCGGGGCGCTGGCCGATGCCGGCTACGACGCGATCGAGATCCCGCTCAACTCGCCGCGCTGGGCCGATAGCATCGGCCCGGCCGCGCAGGCGTTCGGGCAGCGCTGCTGGATCGGCGGCGGCACCGTGCTGCAGATCGGCGACGTCGACGCCCTGGCCGATCTCGGCGCGCGCTTCATCGTCACCCCCAACACGCGCCCGCCGGTGATCCGCCACGCGGTGGCGCGCGGCCTGCAGGTGGTGGCCGGCTTCGCCACCGCCACCGAGGCGTTCGACGCGCTGGATGCCGGCGCGCAGATGCTCAAGCTGTTCCCCGCCGCCACCTACGGCCCCGGCCACGTGCGCGCCCTGCGCGCGGTGCTGCCGGCGCAGGTGCCGCTGTTCGTGGTCGGCGGCGTCAACACCGAGACCCTGCACGACTACCTCGGCGCGGGCGCGATCGGCGCCGGCATCGGCGGCGAGCTGTACCGCCCCGGCCAGTCGCTCGCACAGACCCAGGCGCATGCCGCCGCCTTCCGCCACGCCTATCTGGACCGCGCATGAAGATCGTCCGCCTCACCACCTACCACGCCGCGCCGCGCTGGCTGTTCCTGAAGATCGAGACCGACGAGGGCATCACCGGCTGGGGCGAGCCGGTCATCGAAGGCCGCGCGCGCAGCGTCGAGGCCGCGGTGCGCGAACTCGGCGACAGCCTGATCGGCAAGGACCCGGCGCGGATCAACGACATCTGGCAGATGCTCTACCGCGGCGGCTTCTACCGGGGCGGCCCGATCCTGATGAGCGCCATCGCCGGCATCGACCAGGCGCTGTGGGACATCAAGGGTAAGGCGCTGGGCGTGCCGGTGTACGAACTGCTGGGCGGGCGCGTGCGCGACCGCATGAAGACCTACCGCTGGGTCGGCGGCGACCGTCCGGCGGCGACCATCGCGCAGATCCAGGGCTACCGCGACCTCGGCTTCGACACCTTCAAGTTCAACGGCACCGAGGAAATGAAGCTGATCGACGGCCCGCGCGCGGTGGATGCGGCGGTGGCCAAGGTGGCGCAGATCCGCGAGGCGTTCGGCACCGCCATCGACTTCGGCATCGACTTCCACGGCCGCGTCGCCGCGCCGATGGCGCGCGTGCTGCTGCGCGAACTGGAGCCGTTCAGGCCGCTGTTCGTCGAGGAGCCGGTGCTGCCCGAGCAGGCCGAGTACTACCCGCGGCTGGCCGCGTCCACGCCGATCCCGCTGGCGGCCGGCGAGCGCATGTTCTCGCGCTTCGACTTCAAGCCGGTGCTGCAGGCCGGCGGCCTGTCGCTGCTGCAGCCGGATCTCTCGCACGCCGGCGGCATCACCGAATGCCTGAAGATCGCCAGCATGGCCGAGGCCTACGAGGTCGGCCTGGCGCCGCACTGCCCGCTCGGCCCGGTGGCGCTGGCCGCCTGCCTGCAGGTGGACTTCGTCTCGCACAACGCGGTGCTGCAGGAACAGAGCATCGGCATCCACTACAACGAAGGCGCCGACCTGCTCGACTACGTGCTCAACAAGGACGACTTCGCCTGCGACAATGGCGGCAGCATCGCCGCATTGCCCAAACCGGGCCTCGGCGTGGAGATCGACGAGGAGCGCCTGCGCCATGCCAACGCCAACCCACCCGACTGGCACAATCCCATCTGGCGTCACGCCGACGGCAGCATCGCCGAGTGGTGAGCCGATGAGCGTGTCCACTCCGCCCCGCCACACCGCCACGCTGGCGGTGGACAGCCGCTGCGCGCATGGCGAAGGCATGCTGTGGTGCGAACGCCGCGGCGTGCTGTTCTGGGTCGACATCAGCGGCCGCCGCCTGTGGCGCCACGATCCGTCCAGCAACGTCAGCCGCCATTGGGACCTGCCCGACCGCCCCGGCTGCCTGGGCCTGTTCGACGACGGCCGCCTGCTGCTGGCGCTGGCCAAGGGCGTGTACGCGGCCGATCCGGATGCCGCCGCCGAGACCGACGGCGCGTTGCCGCTGCAGCACCTGGCGGACGTGGAACCGGAGCGCGACGACACCCGCAGCAACGACGGCCGCGCCGATCGCCACGGCAACTTCGTATTCGGCACCATGAGCGAACGCGAGAACCAGGCGCCGGTCGGCAGCTTCTACCAATGGTCGGCGCGCCACGGCCTGCGCCGCCTGCCGCTGCCGGGCGTGGCCATTCCCAACGCGATCTGCTTCAGCGCCGACGGCCGCACCCTGTACTACTGCGACTCGGTGCAACCGCGCATCCTGTGCTGCGACTACGACCCGGACAGCGCGCACACCGCCAACAGCCGCGTGTTCGCCGAACTGGACCATGCCGGCGCCGAGCCGGACGGCGCCATCGTCGACGCAGAAGGCCACCTGTGGAACGCGCAATGGCGCGCCTGGCAGGTGGTGCGCTACCGCCCCGACGGCAGCGTCGAGCGGCGCGTCGCCCTGCCGGTCAAGCATCCCACCTGCCCCGCCCTCGGCGGCACCGACGGCGGCACGTTGTACCTGAGCACCTCGCGGCAGGATCACAGCGAGGACGAACTGGCACGCACGCCGCAGGCCGGCGGCGTGTACGTGGCCGCGGTCGGCATCGCCGGCCTGCCCGAAGGACGCATCGCCAGCGCATGATCGTCGTCGATTGGGGGACCAGCAGCCTGCGCGGCTATCGGCTCGACGCCGACGGCGGCATTCTCGACCAGCGCCGCAGCGACCAGGGCATCGCCGCCTGCCAGGGCCGCTTCGCCGCAACCCTGGCCACCCTGATCGAGGGCTGGGACGGCGACATCGTCCTGTGCGGGATGATCGGCAGCCGCAACGGCTGGATCGAACTGCCGTACGCGCCCTGTCCGGCCGACGCCGCCGCCCTGGCCGCGGCGATGCGGCCGCTGCAGGATCCGGCCCTGCCCGGCCGCACGCTGTGGTTCGTGCCCGGCGTGGCCAGCGACGCCGACGCCGTGCCGGACGTGATGCGCGGCGAGGAGACGCAGCTGATCGGCCTGCTCGCGTTGCTTGCGCAGGAACCGCCGACGGCCGAGATCCACCACGTCTGCCTGCCCGGCACCCACAGCAAGTGGGTGACCCTGCAGGACGGGCGCATCGCCTCGCTGGCGACGATGATGACCGGCGAGCTGTACGCGCTGCTGCGCACGCACAGCCTGCTGGCGCGGCTGATGGACGCCGACGACGGCGTCTTCGATGCGGCCGCGTTCGACGCCGGCGTGCAGCGCAGCGGCGAGCCCGGCGGGGTGCTGCACCATCTGTTCGGCGTGCGCAGCCTGGGCCTGTTCGAACGCCTGAGCGCCGCCGCGGCACCGTCCTACCTGTCCGGCCTGCTGATCGGCCACGAACTGCGCGCGCACCCCGTCTTGCCGCCGGTGGTGCACCTGGTCGGCGGCAGCGGCCTGCTGGCGCGCTACGCGCATGCGCTGGCCGCGCTCGGCAGCCGCGTGCGCACCCACCCCGAGGATCTGGCCGCGCGCGGCCTGTATCGGCTGGCACAGCAGCACGGCGGCCTGGCCGGCTGAGCCGCGCGCGCCGCCCGCCTCCTGCCCAGCACACACGGCGGCGGCGGCCGCTTTGCATTAGAATCACCGGGTTAATCGCCGGATCGAGCCATGCCTTTCGTCGTCACCGAAAACTGCATCAAGTGCAAATACACCGACTGCGTGGAAGTGTGCCCCGTGGATTGCTTCCACGCCGGCCCGAACTTCCTGGTGATCGATCCGGACGAGTGCATCGACTGCACGCTTTGCGAGCCGGAATGCCCGGCCAATGCCATCTACCCCGAGGACGACGTGCCGGCCGGCCAGGAAGGCTTCGTCGCGCTCAACGCGGAACTGGCCAAGGCCTGGCCGGTGCTGACCACGCGCCAGGAACCGCTGCCCGACGCCGCCGAGTGGGACGGCAAGCCGAACAAGCTGCCGCTGCTGCAGAAGTAACTGCACTCATCGTGCTGCGTGAATCCCGCGCTCGCACCTGTAGGACAGTTGACTTCCAGGTTCTTCGCGTTTGATTTACAAATCTCAAGCGACAGCGAGAGCTTTCGCCTTGCGGCGAGTCACTTTTCTTTGCTTGTGCAAATAAAAGTAACCAAAAGAAAGCACACCCTGCCTCGCGCCCTCCGCGCTGCGCGCTCCGGGTCCGCGTCCATCACGGGGATCCGCGGAAGGGGCATCCTGCCCCTGCCGCGGACGGCGTACATCCATGTACGCCGCCCTCCGGGTGTTTCCCCGCGACGGCCGCCGCTGCGGAAGGGAACCCGGTAAGTCAAAAGCCAAAGCCA
>NZ_NKUH01000045.1:0-97103 GCF_009192895.1 Xanthomonas sp. LMG 12460
CGCCAGGCTGGCGCTGGTGGTATTGAGGTTCCGCTGAGCGTTCAGCGACATTACGTTGGTATTGATGACCTGTGCCATTTTGATATCTCCTCTAAGCGATTTGTCCGGCAACCGGTTGGTGCCTGGAGTCTCCGCAGGGGGCCATCAATTTGGCCAGTGCGGCTGGTGATATAAGTAACGGCGACAGGCTCGCAACCTTTAGCGATTTACTGCAGAAAATTTGCCGTTCCGGCGATGCGCAAAACACCAGGAATACCGCGGAGAGCCTTTCTCGGCCGCACTTCGGCAAACTTTAGGGCTGCCTGCGCGTTGTCTACTTATCCAGCGGCGATGACGATCTTTGTATAACGCGAAAGGCCCGGAAGCGTCGCCGCGCTCCGGGCCTTTCTGTATATCCGGTATATCGCCGATCAGCCGAGCCGGTCGAACAGCGACATCCTCTGCATCTGGGTAAAGATGGTCTGTGCCGCTTTCAGCGCCGACTGTTCCAGTTGGTACTGGGAGATCGCCTGTGCGTAGTCGAGGTCGCGCAGCGAGGACAGGGTGGTCTTCAGGGTCACGTCGTTGGAGGCGCGCAGGTCGGTGGCGTTGTCGATCGCCGCGAGCTGGGCGCCGCCGGCGGCGCGCGCGTCGATCATCTTCGACGAGGCCTGGGTGATGTCGCGCATCGACGACTGCAGACCGTTCTGCAGCGCAGCCTTGGCGGCCGGAGTGATCGGATCGGTGTTGAGCAGGTTGACCAGGTTGCTGATGGTGGAGAACACGTTCTTGGTGGTCGAGGCGCCGATCTGGAAGCTGTCGCCGGCGGCGGGGGCGCCGTCCACGCGCATCTTCAAGCCGGGCAGGCCGATGCTCTCGCCGGCGGCATAGGTGCCGGTGTTGACCACCGCGCCACTGCTGTCGCGCACCTCGTAGGTGGTGGCGGCGGTGAACACGACACTGTAGCTGCCGCCGTTCCAGGCGCTGCCGGAGCCGTCGCGGCTGAAATCCAGCAGCAGGCCGGTGCCGGTGTTGCCGGCGGCCGCATGCGCGTCCACGGTGCCGTCGCCGGTGGGCACGCGCATGAAGATCTCGCTGCCGGGCAGGGTGTCGGAGACCTTGGTGTCAGGTGCCACTTCCACGCTGCGCTGGGTCTGGTTGCCGCTGTAGACCACGTTGCCCGAGACCACGGCGAACGGGGCCGCATCGTCGGCGGTGCCGCCGAACAGGTAGCGGCCGGAGCCGTCGGTGCTGTTGGACAGGCTCAGCAGGCTGTCGTGCAGGGTCTTCAGCTCCGCGGCGATGGCCTTGCGGTCGGGCGTGGTCAGCGCCGAACTATTGGCTTCCACCGTCAGATCCTTGACCCGCGCCATCAGGTCGCCGGCCTGCGCCAGCGAGTTTTCCTGCAGGTTGAGCCGGTTCTGCACGTTGTTGGCGTTGTCGCCGAAGCGCGCCAGCGCGGCCACCGTGCGGTCTAGGCTGACCGCGGTGCCCGCGGCGACCGGATCGTCGGCCGCACTGACGATGCGCTGACCGGTGGAGAGCTGTTGCTGCAGGTGCGAGATCGTCGCCTGCTTGCCGAGCATGGTGTTGAGCGACTGATTGAAGATCATGCCGCTGGAGATGCGATTGCTCATCGGACCGCGCTCAGGATGGACTGGAACAGGGTGTCGGCGGTGGAGATCAGGCGCGAGGCCGCCTGGTAGGCCTGCTGCAGACGCAGCATGTCCGCCGCTTCCTCGTCGAGGTTGACGCCGGACAGCGAGTCGCGCGCGTCCTGTGCGCTGCTCTGGATCACGTCCTGCGCATCGGCCGCGTACTTGGCCTGGCGCGCCGCCGAGCCGACCGTGGTGGTCAGACCGGCCACCGCACCGTTGAGGGTGATGGTGCCGCCGTTGAAGGCCTTGGCATCGTCCAGGTTGGACAGCAGCAGGGCGTTGCCGTTGTTGCTCGAGCCGACCCCGGTCGGGCCCACCGCGAAGCTGTCGCCGGCGGACGGGACCCCGTCCATGGTCAGGCTCCAGCCGTTGGCGCTGATGGTCTGGCCGGCGGTGTAGGTCTGCGGCGCGCCGCCGTTGATCGAGTAGTGGGTGGAATCGATGAAGGCGATGTTCGCCGGCGTCAGCAGGTTGGCATTGCTGGCGTTGGTCGCGGCGACGTTGCTGACCTTGCCGGTGCCCTGGTTGCTGAGCGTGGCGCTGGCCTGGATCGGCGTCGCCGCGGCGATGCGCGAGGGGTCGCTGATGGCCACGGACAGCTTGCTGATGGCATTGGCGGTGGGCTGCAGCAGGAACTTGTCGCCGCTGGCGGCGGTGCCGGAGACCTGCAGGGTCACGCCGTTGACCACGAACGGATCGGCGTTGGTGCCGGAGCCGCTCATCGGGACGCTGGCGCCGGTGTCGGCGCGGCTGGCGCTCCAGGCGGTGCCGTTGTAGGTCAGTAGCAGGTTCTGCCCGTCGAGCTTGCTCAGGTCGCTGACGTTGGCGGTGAATGCCGCGGTGCCGGTATTGGCGCTGTTGCCGTCCACGGTCGGCGCCGGCAGGTTGAAGAAATCGCCGCCCATCTGCCCGTACAGGTCCATGCCGGCGCGGTGCTGCTGGTTGTAGCTGCTGGCCACGCCGGTGGCGATGCGGCCGAGTTCGGCCTTGGTCGGATCCAGGACGTTGCTGCGGAACTCCAGGAAGCCGCCGATCTGCCCGCCCAGCGCCTTGCTGGTGAGCGGCGTCGAGCCGCCCGGCGTCTTCAGCGCGATCTGCAGCTTTTCCGGCTGGTAGGGATCGGGACTGGTGACCAGGGTCGACGCATTGGTGCCGACCACCATCGCCTGGCCGCCGGAGGTGTAGACGTTCATCATCCCGCCGTCCTGCTGGATGACGCTACCGCCGGTGTAGCCGATGAGCTGGCCGATCATCTGGTCGCGGCGATCGAGCAGGTCCGGTGCGGCGGCATTGGCGTTGGAGCCGATCTGGCCGTTGAGCTTGGCGATCTCGGTGGCCAGGCGGTTGGCCTCGGCGGTGCCGGCCAGCAGGCCGTTGTTGACTTCGCTGCCGAGCGAATCGAGCTGGCCGTTGAGCTGCTTGAAGCGGGTGACCAGCGAATTGCCGGCGTCCAGCAGGTTCTGCCGGTTGGCGCTGGCCGAGGCGTTGGAGGACAGGCCGGTGGTGGCGTCGAAGAAGTTCGACCACTGCCCGGCGATGCTGGTGGCCTTGTCCGAGAACAGCCCGTCGACGCGGCTGGACAGGCTGGAGAGCTGCTTCAGCCGGGCGACTTCGCCGGTGCTGTCGAACAGGCGCGAGATCGCCAGCTGGTCGGCGACGCGGGAGACGTCGGTGATCTGGGTGCCGTTGCCGATGAACTCGCTGCCGTACTGGCTCGGGACCGTGGTCGCGAACGTCGTCCGCTGCCGGCTGTAGCCGTCGGTATTGATGTTGGCGACGTTGTGGCTGACCGTGGACAGGGCCCGCTGGAAGGCGAGCAGGGCGCCGGTACCGGTGGAGAGGATGGACATGGACGGCTACCTCAACGGCGCACGAGGCCGGACGGATCGACGGTGCTGGCCAGCACGCGCTCGATGCCGCCGGCGGCGGCGCTGCCGATCGCGGCCACCGCACGGCCGATAGTCGGGCCGCCGGCGATGGCGGCGATCTTGGCTGCGTAGGCGGGGTCGGTGGCGTAGCCGGCGCGCTGCAGGCCCTGGGCGAAGCCGCGGATGTCGGTGCCGGCCTTCAGTGCTTGCTGGTAGCGCGGATTGGTCTTCAGCAGGCGCACGTAGTCGGCGAAGCTTTCCGCCGGCGAGGAATAGGCACGGAAATCGGCGGTCTGCGACTGCTTGACCCCGTCCACGTACTCGTGGGTGCCGGTGGTCACGCGGTCGCCGTTCCAGCCGGTGGCCTTGATCCCGAACAGGTTGTTGGAACTGGCGCCGTCGCCGCGGGAAATGCCGCGGCGGCCCCAGCCGGTTTCCAGCGCTGCCTGCGCGACCAGGGCGCGCGCGTCCACGCCCAATTCCTGCGCGGCCTTCTGCGCATGGTTCCAGATCTTGGCGACGAAGCCTTCCGGTGTGCGCTCGCCGAGGCTGGCCGCGGCGGCGTTGGCGGCCGCGGCGGCGCTGGGATCGATGGCGGTGCCGCTGTCGGCGGCCGCCTGCACGTTCGACCAGCGGTCGTCGGCACCGGCCCAGGACAGGCCGGCGCTGCCGTCGGCCGGGCTGCTGCCAATGGCCTGGTGCATGGCGCTGCTCTCGCGGCCGGCGATCATGTCCAGCACCTGTTGCTGCGGGGCGGCGGTCGCCTCGGCGCCGCTCCACGGGCCGACGCCGGCGCCGGCCGTGGCACCGGCGGCAAGCGCGGCTTCGCCCTGCAGCGCCATCGGGCCGTTGCCGGACTGGCCGGACACCAGCGAGTAGGCCTTGGCCGCCTTGGCCGCGCCCAGCGAGGTATTGGCCGGCGTGGTCGCCGCCGGCTGGCCGCCACCGAGCTGCTTGGAGATCATCGCCGCCAGGCCCAGCCCCTTGCCGTCGGTCAGGCCCTTGGCGAGCTGCTGGTCGTACATGTCGCGGAAGGTCTGGTTCTCGCCGGGGAACAGCGAATTGCCGAAACTGGCCTCGCGCATGCTTTTGACCAGCATGTTGGCGAACTGCCCTTCGAGCTGGCGCGAGACCTTGTCGATCTTGGCCGGATCGTTCTGGGTAGAGGCGTGCAGGTCGAAGGGAGCGGCCGAGATACGCATGTCAGATCACCTCCAGCTCCGCGCTCAGGGCACCAGCCTGCTTGAGCGCTTCCAGAATCGCGATCAGGTCGCCAGGCGCGGCGCCGACCTCGTTGACCGCCCGCACGATCTGATCCAGCGAGGTGCCGCCCTCGAACTTGAACATGCGGCTGCCTTCGTTGGTGGCGGTGATGGTGGACTTGGGCGTGGCCACGGTCTGGCCGCCACTCAGCGCATTGGGCTGGCTGACCTGGGTGCCTTCGCTGATGGTCACCGTCAGCGAGCCGTGCGAGATCGCCGCCGGGCTGACCCGGACCTGCGAGCCGATCACCACCGTGCCGGTGCGGGCGTTGACCACCACCTTGGCCGGTGCCGCACCCGGCGACAGCTCGACGTTCTCGATCCGTGCCAGCAGGCCGATGCGCGCGCTCTGGTCGGTGGGCGAACGCACCGCCACGGTGGACCCGTCCACCGCATGCGCGCTGCCGGGGCCGAAGGTGCTTTCCAGCGCCGAGACCATGCGCGAGACGGTGGTGAAATCGGGCTGGTGCAGGTTCAGGGTGATCTCGCCGGTGTTGCCGAACACGTCCGGCAGCGCACGTTCCACCGTCGCGCCGTTGGGGATCAGGCCGACGCTGGGCACGTTCACCGAGATCCGCGAACCGTCCTTGCCCTGCGCGCCGAAGCCGCCGACCACCAGGTTGCCCTGCGCGACCGCATAGACCTGGCCGTCGGCGCCCTTCAGCGGCGCCATCAGCAGGGTGCCGCCGCGCAGCGAGATGGCGTTGCCGATCGAGGAGACGGTGATGTCGATGGTCTGGCCCGGCTTGGCGAACGCCGGCAGCTGCGCGCTGATCGCCACCGCGGCCACGTTCTTCAGCTGCGGATTGACGTTGGCCGGCACGTTGACGCCCAGCTCGCCGAGCATGTTCTTCAGGCTCTGCACGGTGAAGGGCGCCTGGCTGGTGCGGTCGCCGCTGCCGTCCAGGCCGACGACCAGGCCGTAGCCGACCAGCGCGTTGTTGCGCACGCCGCCGACCTGGGCCAGGTCCTTGATGCGTTCGGCCGCGGCCGGCGCGGCCAGACCGGCGCACAGGGCGACGGCGGCGAGCAGGCGGCAGGGCAGGGACAGAAGAGTCATGGCGGGCCTCAGTACGGCGAGATGCGCGAGTTGAAGAAGCGGCTCAGCCAGCCCATCGCGTTGGACTGCGCGACCGCGCCGCGGCCGCCGTAGGCGATGCGCGCTTCGGCCACCTTGCTGGAGGGAATGGTGTTGTCCGGGGCGATGTCGGCGGCGCGGACCACGCCCTGCACCTGCACCAGTTCGTCGCCCTGGTTCAGCCGCAGGTTCTTCTGGCCCTGGATCACCAGATTGCCGTTGGGCAGGCGCTGCATCACGGTCACGGTGATGCTGCCCTGCATGGTGTTGCTCTGCGCGGTGTTGCCCTTGCCGGCGAAGCTGCGGTCGCCGCTGGTGGAGTTGTTGAGGATGTTGGTGCCGTTGACGGTGAGCGGCGCGCCCAGCAGCGTCGGCGTGGCCATGGTCACCGCGTCCTTCTTGCTGATGCTGGTGTTGGCGGTACTGCTGGCGTTGGTGCTTTCGACCAGGGTGATGGTCAGCAGGTCGCCGACGTCGCGGGCGCGGCGATCGGAGTACAGCTGCAGGCCGGGGCCGGCGGCGTAGATCGCACCTGCGGTCGGCTGCGCCTGCGGCGCCATCACCGGCACGATCGGCGCCATCGGCGCGTACGGACGCACGTCGCCGGCGGCCACGCCCAGACCGGCGCAACCGCCGAGCAGGACCGGCAGCAGCAGCGCGGCGGAGAAGGAGAGAGAGGACAGGCGCGACATGGCGGATTCCGGAGGCGAGGGGATCAGACGTTGTTGTTCAGATAGCCGAGCATCGAGTCGGTGGTGGAGATGGCCTTGGCGTTCATCTCGTAGGCGCGCTGGGTCTCGATCATGCTCACCAGCTCTTCCACCACATTGACGTTGCTGCCTTCCAGCGCGCCCTGCGCGATCTTGCCGAGGCCGTTGAGGCCGGGCGTGCCGTTCGTCGCCGGCCCGGAGGCGGCGGTTTCCACATACAGGTTCTGGCCCTGGGCCTGCAGGCCGGAGGGATTGATGAAGTCGGTCAGGGTCAGCGCGCCGACCTGCAGTGCCGCGGCGGTACCGGCGACCTGCACGCTCACCGTGCCGTCGGAGCCGATGGTCACCGACTGCGCGCCTTCCGGAATCTGGATGCCCGGCTGGATCGGGTAGCCGCTGTTGGTGACCAGTTGGCCCTGCGCATCGATCTGGAAGCTGCCGTCGCGGGTGTAGGCCGAGGTGCCGTCCGGCATCTGCACTTCGAAGAAGCCGCGGCCGTTGACCATCACGTCCAGGGCGCGATCGGTCTGCTGCTGGCTGCCCTGCTCGAAATCCTTGGCGGTGGCGACCACGCGCACGCCGGTACCCACCTGCAGGCCCGAGGGCAGCTGCGTCTGCGAGGAGCTGGCGCCGCCTGGCTGCCGCAGCTGTTGGTACAGCAGGTCCTCGAAGTTGGCGCGGTCGCGCTTGAAACCGGTGGTGTTGGTGTTGGCCAGGTTGTTGGAGACGACCGACATGCGCGTCTGCTGCGCATCCAGTCCGGTCTTGGCGACCCACAAAGCCTGATTCATGACCCGAGTTCCTCTGATGGTGGCCCCGGCACGACGCGCCGGGGGCGCAGGGAGTGATGCACGTGCCGTGCCAAACCGGCGCCGCTGGCGCCGCGGCGTGCCTTAGCCGTTCAGACGCAGCAGGGTGTTGGCCGACTGCGCGTTCTCGTCGCCGTTCTTGATGACCTTCACCTGCATTTCGAACTGGCGCTGCAACTGGATCATCTGCACCAGCGCGCCGGCGGCATCGACGTTGCTGCCCTCGAGTACCCCGGTTCGCAGCGAATTGCCGGTGGCCGGCGCAAAGGCCTTGGCCGGATCGTCGCTGACATTGCGCATCAGGCCGTCGGGCCTGCGCGTGAGCTGGTCCGCCGGTGCCTGCACCACCTTCAGCGTGGCGATGGTGCTCATCGCGGTGGGAGCTTCGCCCAGCGGCACGATCGACACCGTGCCGTCGTTGCCGATCTCCAGCGACTGGTGCGGCGGAATCGCCACCGGATTGCCCTGGTCGTCGAGCACCGCATGGCCGCTGGCGGTGACCAGTTGACCGTTCGGGGTCAGCGCCAATTCGCCGCCGCGCGTATAGGCCTCCTTGCCGTCGGCGGACTGCACCGCCAGCCAGCGATCGGCATCCAGCGACAGATCCAGTGGATTGCCGGTCTGGTGCTGGGCGCCGACGTCGCGGTTGAACCCCTGGTCGATGTGCAGCGCATCGATCCGCGACGGATAACCGGCGCCAGGAATCCGATAGGCCTCGGTATTGGCCAGCGCCGCCTTGAACCCGGAGGTCTCGACGTTGGCCAGGTTGTGCGACACGGTGGCCTGCGCCTGCAGCGACGCGCGGGCGCCGGTCATGGCGACGTAGAGGGCTTTGTCCATTGGAGGGAACCGGGAATGGGGAATCGGGAATGGCGGAAAGCGGGAGGTCGGTGGCGGGAACCGCGTTTACGATTCCCGTTTCCCCATTCCCGATTCCCGGTGGTCATCAACGCATATTGATGATGGTCTGCGTGACCTGATCCTGGGTCGAGATCACCTGCGAGTTCGCCTGGAAGTTGCGCTGGGCCACGATCATGTTGACCAGCTGCTCGGTCAGGTCGACGGTCGAGGATTCCAGTGCGCCGGACTGCACGCTGCCGAAGTCCGAGGTCGCAGGCGAGCCGGTGCGGGCGATGCCCGACGCCGAGCTTTCCGCCCAGGCGTTGTCGCCGAGCGAACTCAGGCCCTGCGGATTGACGAAGTTGGTCACTGCGATCTGGCCCAGCGCCTTGTCGGCGTTGTTGGAGTAGCGCGCGTAGACGATGCCCTTCTCGTCGATGCTGATCGAGTTGAGCTTGCCGCTGGCGTAGCCGTCCTGGGTCGCGCCGCGCAGGGCGAAGGCTTCGCCGTACTGGGTCGACCCGAACACGTTGAGGGTCAGCGACAGGGTGCCGGCGCCGGTGGAGGGCGTGAAGGTGCCCAGCGCGATCTTGCCGTCGGCCGGGCTGACCAGCGCGCCGCTGTTGGAGAACTGCAGCGTGCTGGCACCGCCGGCGGCGACGCCGTCCACGTAGTTGTAGACGGTCCACTGGTTGGGCGTGGAGGTCTTGACGAAGTACGAGGTCTGCACGTGGGCCACGCCCAGCGAGTCGTACACCGTGGTGCCGCCGCTGGAGTTGTTGTAGCTGTTGGCGTCGTTCGGATCGAACGTGGTCACCGTCGGCGGCTGGGTGTTGCCGGGCAGGGTGAAGGTCAGGTTGACCGTGCTGGTCTGCTTGGGCGGGCTGTCGGTGGTCAGCAGCTGCAGGTCGGTCAGGGTGCCGGCGGCGAAGCCGTTGCCGTTGCTCGCCGGCGGGAACACCTGCAGCCGCGCGCCCTGCGGATTGACCACATAGCCGTTGGCGTCGGTCTGGAAGTTGCCGGCGCGCGAGTACACGCGGGCGCCGTTGTTGGACAGGGTGAAGAAGCCGGAGCCGGAAATGGCCAGGTCCAGGCTGCGTCCGGTCGGATCGATGGTGCCCTGCGAGAACTGCTGGGCGACGTTGCTGACGCGCACGCCCGAACCCACCGCGTTGCGCGCCAGGCCGTAGCCGTTGAGCGTGAACTGGTCGGCGAACTCGGCGCGCGAGCCCTTGAAGCCGGTGGTGTTGGCGTTGGCGATGTTGTTGGCGGTGACGTTGAGGTCGGTATTGGCCGCCCTGAGGCCGGACAGCGATGTATTGAAACCCATGGTGGACTCCTGTGGATGTCGGCGTGGCGTTAGCTGACGCGGAGGACGTTGGTCAGCGGCGTGGTGCCGAGCCCGGTCAGATCGAGATAGATGCCGTCCGATCCGATGATGGCGCTCTCGACCGGCGCCTGGACGTAGGTGGACAGGGACAGTTGGTTGCCCTGGGCATCGGTCTGCCCAGCGGTGATGCTGTAGCTGCCGGCCGGCATGCGCTTGCCGCTGGCGTCGGTGCCGTCCCAGGCGAAATCGAGCTGGCCGGCCTTGTCGGCGGTGAGGCTGATCTTCTTGATCGGCTGGCCGGTGGCGTCGCTGACGGTGACGTCGACCACGCCGGCGGCCTTGGCAGCGACCAGGCCGCCGGTGCTGCCCTCGGCGCCCAGCGGCAGCGTCGCCGACGGCACCAGCACCTTGTGCCCGATCAGGTTGGCGCCGCGCAGCACCTGGTCGGTGCTCATCGACGAGGACAGCGCGGTGACGGTCTTGTTGAGGTCGCCGATGCCCTGCACGGTGGACAGCTGCGCCATCTGCGCGACCATCTGGCTGTTGTCCATCGGCTTGAGCGGATCCTGGTGCTGCAGTTGCTCGGTCATCAGCTTCAGGAAGTCCGCCTGCTGCAGCGCCTTGTTCTTGGTGGTGCTGGTGTTGGCCGAGGCGCTCAGGCCCAGGCTGGAATAGGTGTCGGTGGAGGTGGTGACGCTGCTCATGGAAGCGGTCCTGGGACGTGACGCGGCGGAAGGAGGGCGGATCAGCGGCCCATGGTCAGAGTGGCCAGCGCCAGTTCCTTGGCGGTGTTGAGCACCTCCACGCCGGCCTGGTAGTTGCGCGAGGCGGAGATCAGGTTGACCATCTGCGAGACCGGGTCCACATCGGGCGAATAGATGTAGCCCTCGGCGTCGGCGAGCGGATGGCCGGGTTCGTAGCGCTTGATCGGCGGTGCGTTGGTCTGGGCGATTTCCTTGACGTTGACCGAGGTCAGGCTGCTGTCGTGCGGGTTGCGCACCGCCTGGAAGATCGGCTCGATCGGCTTGTAGGCCGCCTCCGCCGAACCGGCCACCGAATCGGCGTTGGACAGGTTGCTGGCGATGGTGCTCATGCGCACCGACTGCGCCTGCAGCGCGGAGCCGGCGACGTCGAAGATCGGCAGGTTGCTCATGCTTATTGGCCCGTGATCGCGGTGAGCATGCTGCGCACCTTGGATTCGAGGAAGCTCAGCGAGGCGCGGTACTCCAGCGCGGCGCGGCCGTAGGCGGCGCGTTCGGCGTCCGGGTCGACGGTGTTGCCGTCCATGCTGGGCTGGCTGGCGGCCCGGGTGATCTGGAACGGATTCAGGCCATCGCCGCCGACGGCGATGTGGCGGCTGTCGTCGACCGTGAGCTGGGTGCCTTCGCGCTGTCCCTGCGCGGCACGCATCGCCGCGTCGAAATCCAGGTCCTGGGCCTTGTACCCGGGCGTGTCGACGTTGCTGAGGTTGCTGGCGATCAGCTTCATGCGCTGCTCGCGCAGTGGCAGGGCGTCGCCATGGACGCCGAAGTAGGCTGTGATCGGATTGGACATGGCACGATCCCGCGGTTCGTTGCCGAAACCACAGGCAAGGCGCGTGCCAAAGGGGGCGCGGGGCCCGGAAGATCAGATGGTCGGTCGCGGGACGCCGGCAGCGTCCGCGCTTTCTATAGGGCGTCAGCCCGGCCGCTTGACGGGGCGCGGCGCCTGGGTCGGGCTGCCCGGGTCAGGCGGCCGCTTGCGCTGCCGCGGCGACCACCCGCAGCCGGGTCAGCACGTACTCGGCCAACTCGTTGGGGCTGTACTTGGCCACGAAGGCATTGGCGCCCACGCGCTCGACCATCGCATTGTTGAACACGCCCGACAGCGAGGTGTGCAACAGCACGTACAGGCCGGCCAGCCCGGGGTGACGGCGGATTTCCGTCGTCAGCGTGTAGCCGTCCATGGCCGGCATCTCGATGTCCGAGATCACCATGGCGTAGCGTTCGGCCGGATTCTCTCCGGCGGCGTGGATCTGCAAGAGATGGTCCAGGGCCTGGCGGCCGTCCGACAGCAGGGTCGCGCCGACCCCGAGCTGGTCCAGCACGCTGCGGATCTGCTGCCGCGCCACCCGCGAGTCGTCGACCACCAGCACCTGCAGCTGCGGGCCGGTGAGCGCCAGCGACGGGTCCAGGTTGGCCTCGACCCGGGTCTGGGCGATGTCGGCCAGCACGCTTTCCACGTCGATCACCTGGATCAACTCGCCCTGGAAACGGGTCACCGCGGTCAGGTAGCTGGACTCGGCGCCCAGTTCCGGCGGCGGATGGATGTCCTCCACCGCGATGTTGACGATGCGTTCCACGCCGCTGACCAGGAAGCCCTGGACCGAGCGGTTGAACTCGGTCACCACCAGATAGCCTGGGGCGGTGTCCGCGTTCGGCTCGCGCTCCGGATGGCCGATGGCCAGGCCCAGGTCGAGCACCGGCACCGAGCGCCCGCGCACGTCGGCGACGCCGGAGAATTGCAGCGGCAGCCCCGGCACCTGGAACAGCTCCGGCCGGCGCAGCACTTCCTGCACCTTGAAGACGTTCACGCCAAAAAGCTGACGACCGCCCAGCCGGAACAGCAGCAGGGCAAGCCGGTTGTGGCCCGCCAAGCGGGTGCGCTGGTCGATTCGGTTGAGAAGGTCATGACTCATGGCGTTCATATCGGCGCCTGCGCGGCGGAACTTGAGGGCGCGGTCCGGATCGGTCGTGCGGTTTGCGGCACGGCCTTTGCATGGTGCCGGCGACCTTTCCCAGAGAGACGGCCATGCGCCCGATCCTATTGCTGGTCCTGCTGGCGGCGACGCCGGCCTGGGCTGCGGACTTCCAGCCGGTGGAGTCGATCCGTGCCGCGGCGTTGTCGCTGGCCGGGGCCGACGCCGATGCCGAGGCGACCCTGGACCCCTCGGTGCGGGTGCCGCTGTGCCCGGTGCCGCTGCAGGCGCAGCCGACCGGCACCACGACCGTGGAGGTGAGTTGCCCGCGTGAGACCGGCTGGCGGCTGTTCGTCCCGGTCAAGGTGCGGCGCATGCAGCATGTGCTGGTGCTGGCGCGCGGCCTGTCCGCTGGAGAAACCATCGGCGCGGCCGATATCGTCCCCGAGAAGCGCGACGCGGCGCGCATCGTCGGCGCCGCGATGACCGAGCCGGAAGCGGCGATCGGCAAGGTGGTGCGGCGAACCTTGCCGGCCGGCACCCTGCTGTCCGCCACCGACCTGGTCGCGCCGCGGCTGGTCCGGCGCGGCGACAATGTGGCGCTGGTGGCACGCAGTGGCGGCCTGGAAGTGCGCATGTCCGGCCGTGCACTGGGCGATGCGGGCGAAAACGAGCGGGTGACCGTCGAAAACCTGTCGTCCAAGCGCATCGTTCAGGGAACTGTGTCACAAAATGGCGACGTTTTAGTGACGCGCTAAGAATCCGGCTAAAGTTCTCCGACGCTGTGCCGTTACCTACACCGAACCCGTAACAGGATGTCCGTCATGACCCAGAAAATTGAAGGGAGTTTGCCGAGCCCGGCCACCCTTCGCACGTCGTCCGTCTCGACCAAGGCCGCCTCCGGCGCGTCCGAGGAAGGCAAGGAGCGTGCGGTCGGTGCGGCCGCAGCCACCGATAGCCTGCGCCTGACCGGCGAAGCGTCCGGTCTGCAGACCCTGCAACGCCAACTGTCGGCCGCGCCGGCGGTGGACAGCAGCCGCGTCGATGCGGTGCGCTCGGCGCTGCAGAACGGCAGCTACAAGATCAACCCCGACGCGATCGCCAGCCGCATGATCGACATGGATCGGCAACTCGGCGCATGAACATGTCCGTGACCAACCCCCTGCAGCAGCTCAGCGACGCGCTCGCCGGCGAGCGCCAGGCGTTGTTGGATCACAACGTGGAAGGCCTCATGCAGGCGACCAGCGCCAAGCTGGCGGCACTGCGCGCACTCGAGGCCGACGTGCCCGCCGGCGCAGAGGCCGAACTGCGGCTGCGTGAGCTGGCCGACGCCAATCGCGCCAACGGCGCGCTGCTGTCGCGGCGCCGACGCGAGGTCAACTGGGCGCTGCGCCACCTCGGCCGCAGCGAGAGCGCGTCGTCCTACGACGCCAACGGCGAGTCCAGCACGCCGCTCTCCCAGCGTCCGCTGGCGGTCGCCTAAGCCGCGGCGCAGTCCCACTGCGGGACGCGCATCCGCCGGCGGCAACGGCGTATATTGGGCATCCATCGATCGCCCGCCGCCTGTCGTGAATTTCGCCGAAATCAATCCCAACGCACCGCTCGTCCTGCCCGCACGCGAGAACCTGCTCGCCCTGAGCGAACTGCTGTACGAAGGCGTGGTGCTGTTCCGCGCCGACGGCCAGTTGCTGCTCGCCAACAGCGCCGCGCGCCGCCATCTCTCCTCCAGCGCCGACACCGGCGCATTGGCCTCGCATCTGGCGCAGTGGCTGCCGGGCGACGCGCTGTCGCAGGCGCGCAGCAGTGGCCGCTGGAGCGGCAGCCTGCCGACCGAACAGCACGTGGTGCTGGCGCACCTGTACTTCCACGCCGACGCGGACGGCGGCCATTACCTGATGCTGATCCAGGGCATCGAAGGCCAGCAGGACTACGAGCAGGAACTGCAGCAACGCCACGCCGAGCTGCGCCAGGCCTACCTGCGCCTCAACGGCGCCCAGGAAAAACTGCTGCAGTCGGAGAAGATGGCCTCGATCGGCCAGCTCGCCGCCGGCGTCGCCCATGAGATCAACAACCCGATCGGCTACGTCCATTCCAACCTGGGCAGCCTGCAGGAATACCTGCGCAGCCTGTTCACCCTGATCGAGGCCTACGAGCGCGCCCTGCGCGCGCCGGATCCGAAGGCGCTGATCCCGGAGATCGACGACATCCGCAACCGCTTCGACATCGATTTCATCAGCCGCGACCTGCCGCAACTGATGGCCGAGTCGCGCGAAGGCATCGAGCGGGTGACCCGCATCGTCCGCGACCTCAAGGACTTCTCCTATTCCGGCCGCGAGGAGTCGTGGAAGCTGGTGGACCTGCACTCGGGCCTGGAATCCACGATCAACATCATCTGGAACGAGCTCAAGTACAAGGTCACCCTGGAGCGCCACTACGGCAATCTGCCGCTGGTGGAGTGCCTGCCGTCCGAGCTCAACCAGGTGTACATGAACCTGCTGCTCAACGCCGGCCAGGCGATCGGCGAGCGCGGCACCATCGTGGTCAGCACCGGCCAGGACGGCGAGGAGGTGTGGATCGAGTTCAAGGACTCCGGCGCCGGCATTGCGGCGGACCTGCTGCAGCGCATCTTCGACCCGTTCTTCACCACCAAACCGGTCGGCAGCGGCACCGGCCTGGGCCTGTCGATCTCCTACGGCATCGTCAACAAGCACCACGGCCGCATCGACGTGAGCAGCGTCGTGGGCGAGGGCTCGACGTTCCGGATCGTGATTCCGGTTAGGCAGCCCAAGTAGCTGGGAATGGGGAATCGGGAATGGGGAATCGGAACAGCGGGTACACTGCCGCTGCCGCTTTCCGCACCCGATGTCGTTTCAGTGAACTGACCTGAAAAAAGAAAAGCCGCGATGCGGCTTTTCCCATTCCCCATTCCCGATTCCCCACTCCCAGCCCCTCAGGGTCCCGCATCCCGCCGCTGTTCGTCGTGCGTGCGGAAGGCCTGGCGGATGTGTTCGCGCAGTTCGTCGTCGTTCCAGGGCTTGGTCAGGAAGCGGTAGATCGCGCCGCGGTTGATCGCGTCGGTGACGGTGGCCAGGTCGGTGTAGCCGGACAGGACCAGGCGGATGGTGTCGGGGTAGAGCATCTTCACCCGGCCCAGGAACTCGGTGCCGCTCATGTCGGACATGCGCTGGTCGGACAGGATCACCTGCACGTCGTTGGTGGCGAGCAGGTCGAAGGCGTCGCGGACGTTGCCGGCAGCGAGGATGCGGTAGCCGTCGCGGCGGAACAGCCGCACCAGCGAGCGCAGCACGTTCTCTTCGTCGTCGAGCAGCAGCAGGGTGCGGTCCGGGCGGGTCTCGGTGAACGATTCCGGGCGCAGGTAGCGCCGTCGCAGGGCCATGCCCGCCGCTTCGGCGGACATCGGTTCGCCGAACAGATAGCCCTGGAAGATGTCGCAATCGTTGCGGCGCAGGAAGCCGAGCTGCGCCTGCGATTCCACGCCGTTGGCGATCACCACCATGCCCAGCTGGTGGCCCATGGCGATGATCGCGCGGGCGATCGCCGCCTCGCGGTTGCCGGCCGGCGCGCTCTTGATGAAGCTGCGGTCGATCTTCAGCTTGTCCACCGGGTAGCGCACCAGTGCGCTGAGGCTGGAATCGCCGGTGCCGAAGTTGTCCAAGCTCAGGCTGATGCCTTCGCGGCAGAGATTAGCCAAGGTCTCGTGGACGAAGTTGACGTTGTTGGTCAGCGCGCTCTCGTTGATCTCCAGCACCACCATCTGCGGTGGCACCCCGGCCGCCTGCAGCGCCGACATCACCTCGTTGAAGAAGGTCGGGCGCAGCAGTTGCAGGGTGGAGACGTTGACCGCGATGGTGAAGTCGTCGAAGCCCTGGTCGCGCCACAGCCGCGCCTGGCGCAGCGCGCCTTCCATCACCCAGGTGCCGATCTGCACGATCACGCCCAGGCGCTCGGCGGTGCGCATGAAGCGCTCCGGCACCAGGATGCCCAGGGTCGGCGACTGCCAGCGCAGCAGCGATTCCATGCCGACCACGCGGCCGTCGCGGGCGCTGACCATCGGCTGGTAGCGCAGGCGCAGCTCGCCGTTGGGAATGGCGTCGACGATCTGCCGCGAGATGATGCTCTCGCTGTGCGCGCTGGGCGGGCCGTCGGCGGCGTACAGGCGCACCAGGTTGCCGCCTTCGCGCGCGGCCTGATAGACCGCATCCTCGGCGAAGTCGAGCAGGGTCGACAGCCGCGTGGAATGCTCCGGGCACAGGCTCACGCCGATCTTGCCGGTCATGAACAGGGTGTACGGCAGCACCGACAGCGGCAGTTCGATCTGCTGCCGGATCTCCTCGGCGAAGGCTTCCGGCGGCGGCACGTCGGCGGTGCGCGGTACCGCCATCACCAGTTCGTCGCTGCCGTGGCGCCACAACAGGCCGCGGCCGCGCAGGTGCGCCTGCAGCCGGTGCGCGAGCAGGGCCAGCGCCTGGTCGCCGACCTCCGGGCTCATGTTCTCGTTGATCGAGGCGAAGTGGTCGATGTCGATGTGCAGCAGCATCACCCCCGGCCCGCCGGCGAGCGCCTCGGCGATCATGCCGGTCAGGGCGGGATGGCCCGCGCCCAGGCGCGACGGCAGTTCGTCGTCCACGGGTACGGCGCTGGCGGGATTCCACATCGGCTCAGGTTCCAGGCGGGGGCGACGGTGGTGCCGCGGTGGTGTAGGGCAGGCACAGCGTCACCCGGGTGCCGGCGCCGGGCGCGGTGTCGATCTGCAGGGTACCGCCGGCGCTCTGCGCGCGCTCGCGCATCACGATCAGGCCCAGGCCGCGCGGCCCGGCCGGATCGAAACCGTCGCCATCGTCGACCACTTCCAGGCGCAGGCGCTGGCGTTCCTCGTCGCCGAGGGTCATCCGCACCTCGCCGGCGCTGGCATGGCGCAGCACGTTGGTCAGGCTCTCCTGGGCGATGCGGAAGCAGGCCTGTTCGACCTCGCCGCTGGGGCGCTCGGGCAGGGTGGCGATGTCCAGGTGCAGGCGCACCGGCGACGCGCGGAACAGCATGCCGGCCTGCCAGCGCAACGCCGCTTCCAGGCCCAGCGCGTCCAGTTGCGGCGGCCGCAGCAGCGTGGAGAGGTTGCGCAGCTTGGTGATGCTGCTGTCGGCCAGGCTCACGATCTCGCTGAGGTCCTCGCGGCGGCGCTCGGCGTCGGTCTCGTCCAGCGCCGCGTGCGCCGACAGCTTCATCGCGGTGATCGCCTGGCCGATGTCGTCGTGCAGGTCGCGCGAGATCGCCCGGCGCTCGTCTTCCTGCAGCGAGAACAGGCGCCGCGCCATCGCCTGCAGTTCGCGGTTGCTCTGCGCCAGCGCGTCGCGCATGCGTTCCGGTTCGCTGAGGTCGCGCACGATCAGCAGCTTGCAGTCGCGGCCGCTGTAGCGGACGTTGCCGAACGACAGCCCGGCATGGAACAGCGATCCGTCGCGGCGGCACATGCGCGCGGTGGCGCCGCGTTCGCCCTTGGCCCCGGCCGCGCCCATCCGTTGCCGTACCAGCGCCAGGTCGGCGCTGTCGACCAGGCCCTGCAGCGGCTCGCCGAGCAGGTTCTCGCCCTCGAAGCCGAACTGCCCGGCGCAGGCGGCGTTGGCGTACAGCACGTGTTCCTGGTGCAGGATCGCCACACCGTCCGGCAGCACCCGCACCAGTTCGCGGAACTGCTCCTCGCGCTCGTGCAGCAGGCGCCGCGAGCGCTCGTGCTCGGTCACGTCCTGCAGGGTGCCGTGCACGCAGGCGCCGCCTGCGTCGTCGCTGGACGATTCGGCGCGCAGATGCAGCATGCGCGCCTGGCCGTCGGCGGCCAGCACCGGCAGCAGCATGTCCAGTTGCAGCGGCGCGCTGCCGCACAGGTCCTCGATCACCCGCTGGATGCGCGCCTGCGAGGCCACGTCGGGCGGGACCAGCAGCTCTTCCAGGCGGTGCTGGCGCGGCTGGTCCGGCACGCGCCGGCCGAGCATCCGGTAGACCTGCTCGGAGTAACTGCCCAGGCCGCTGGCCCGGTCCAGTTGCCAGGAGCCCAGCCGCGCGATCGACTGCGCCTCCTGCAGATGCTGCAGGGCCTGGTCGCGGCGGCGCTGCGCGTCGTACTCGGCGCTGCGGTCGCTGATGACCACCAGCCGCGCCTGCCGGCCGTGGTAGTCCAGGCTGGTACTGCGCGCCTCGGCCATGCACTGGCTACCGTCGCGCAGGCGCAGCGGCTCGGCCACCACGCAGGTCTTGGACGGGGTCTGCCGGATCGTCTCGATCACCTCGGCCAGGCGGGCGCTGGCGCTGGGCGGCCACAGCCGCGCCAGCTCCAGGCCGACGAACTCGTCGTGCGACCAGCCGAAGAAGGCGACCGCGGTGGGGTTCACGTCGAGGATGCGCAGGCTTTCCAGGTCGTAGACCAGCATCGGGCTGGGATTGGCGTGGAACATCTGCCGGTAGCCGGCCTCCGACAGCGCCAGCCGGGTGTGCGCCTGCACGGCGGCGCGCACCAGCGGGCGCAGCAGGTAGTACAGGGCGATTGCGGTCAGGGTCAGAAACAGGGCGTCGTTGACCAACTGCAGGACGATCAACGTGCGGGGATCGTCTACGAAATGCGCCAAAACCAGGTCGCTGCCGATCGACAGCGCCAGTCCCAGCAGCACGTACAGCAGCACCACTCTCCAGATGCCGCGGTCCAGGCGCTGCGCCAGGCGCATGCCGGAGGTCGCCTGATTGGGCAGGGAGCTGTCGCGTTGTGGTTGCATGCCCCGGCAGCCTGCTGCGGTGGTCCGTGTCCGGCGGACATCTTAGCCGCTGACGGCCGCCGCGGCCCATGGTCGGGCGGTGCGGGCGCTCAATTAATGCCGCCGGGTGCCGTTATCACCTTCGACCGCTGGCCTTCAGGGCGGCGAAACGGAGCATCTCGGCGTGGATCAAGGCGTCATCGCAAGCTTGCTGCAGCACCCGCTCACCTCGGCGCTCGTTCTGTTGGACGCCGACGGCAGGCCGCTGGCGGCGAACCGGGCAGCGCAGGCACTGGAGCTGCCGCGCACCGTGGAGGCGTACGCCGAGTTGTTGCGTGCGGCCCGCGAGCGCCTGTTCGGCGGCGAGACCATGCTGGCCTGCGCCTTGCCCGGCACCGCCGGGCGACGCCTGGACGGCTGGCTGCGCGCGGTGCGCGACGACAGCGGCGGCCTGCTGGCCTACACCCTCAGCGTGCCCGAACCGGTCGGCAGCGACGGCGCCACCCGCTGGGAGATCGCCCTGGACAGCGCCGAGCACGGGCTGTGGGACTGGGACATTCCCAGCGACACCATCTTCCGCTCCGAGCGCTGGAAGCGGATGCTCGGCTACGCCGGCGATGCTCCGGCCGACGGCCTGAACGCGTTGCTGCCGCTGGTCCACGGCGACGACCAGGAGCGCCTGCGCCAGGCGATCCGCGCGCATTTCGAGGGCCGCACCGAAACCTATATGTGCGAGTTCCGCCTGCGCCGGCAGGACGGGCAGTGGCACTGGATCCTGGACCGCGGCCGCATCGTCGCGCGCACCGCCGACGGCAGCCCGCTGCGCATGATCGGCACGCACACCGACATCCACGAGCAGAAGCTGCTCGAGCAGCGCCTGCGCGACCAGCAGACCCTGCTGCGCGAGGCGCAGCGCATGACCCGCATGGGCAGCTGGTCCTGGGATCCGCTGCGCGACCGGGTGTGGTGCTCGCGCGAATTCCTGCGCGTCACCGGGCTGGACGAACAGCAGGCGCCGAGCAGCCGCGGGTGGCTGCGCCTGCTCAGCCGCGATTCGATGGCGCAGCTGATCTCGGTCTGGCGGCGCATGGCCCGCGAGGCCAAGCCGGCCAACTTCGAGGTCGAGCTGGTGTGTGGCAGCGAGTCGCCGCTGCACCTGCGGGTGTGGGCGCAGCCGCAGGTGGAGGCCGACGGCCGCATCCAGCGCGTGCTCGGCCAGGTGCAGAACATCACCGAGCAGCGCCAGACCGACGCCCTGATCCGCTGGCGCACCGAACTGCTCAACCGCGTCTCGGCGCTGGGCAAGATCGGCGGCTGCGAGATCGAGGTCGGCACCCGGCGCATGCAGTGGACCGAGGAGTGCTACCGCATCCATGGCCTGCGCAAGGAGGCCATCGATCTGGATCACGCGCTGGCCTTGTACACCCAGGACTCGCGCGATGCGTTCGAGTCGGCGCTGGTGCGCATCACCGAGGGCGGCCTGCCGGAGCAACTGGATCTGTGCTTCCACCGCCCGTCCGGGCAGCGCATCTGGGTGCAGGTGCTGATCGAGCTGGACGAACGCGACGGCCTGCCGCCGCGCTTCGTGGTGCTGTTCCGCGACATCACCCGCGAACGCGAGGCCAGCGAGCGCATCGAGCTGCTGGCCCACTACGACCTGCTGACCGGCCTGCCGAACCGGCAGCTGCTGCGCGAGCAGGCCGAGAAGGCGATGCACGAGGCGGTGGAGCGCGGCACCACGCTGGCGATGCTGTTCGTCGACCTGGACGGCTTCAAGAGCATCAACGATTCCTTCGGCCACGCCACCGGCGACGCGCTGCTGAAGCTGGCGGCCACCCGCATGCACCAGCAGCTGCGCACCAGCGACCTGTTCGGCCGTTTCAGCGGCGACGAGTTCGTGGTGGTGCTGCGCGACCTGGCCGAGCCGGGCGACGCCGGGCATGTGGCGCGCAAGCTGATCGCGGCGCTGGCCGAGCCGCTGCACAGCGGCGAGAACGTGATCAAGATCGGCGCCAGCATCGGCATCGCGCTGATGGAGGAGGGGCGCCAGGACTTCGACGGCCTGCTGCGCGCCGCCGACGCGGCGATGTACGCGGCCAAGGAGTCCGGACGCAACACCTGCCATTACTACAGCCAGGACGTGCTGCTGCGCGCGCAGCGGCGCCTGGAGATCGAGCATGCGCTGCATGGCGCGCTGGACCGCGAGGAGTTCTCGCTGGTGTACCAGCCGCTGGTGCACGCGGCGGGCGAGCGCGCGCCGGCGGTGGAAGCGCTGCTGCGCTGGCACCGCCCCGGCCACGGCCATTGCAACCCGGCCGAGTTCATTCCGATCGCCGAGGAATGCGGCGAGATCGTGCGCCTGGGCGACTGGGTGATCGGCGAGGCCTGCCGCCAGGCCGCGGCCTGGGATGCGGCGGGGCTGAGCTTCGACCGGGTCTCGGTGAACGTCTCGGCGATGCAGTTGCGCGACCGCGGCTTCGCCGAACGGGTCATCGAGCTGTGCCAGCGCAATGGCTGGTCGCCGAAGCGGCTGGAGCTGGAGCTGACCGAGTCGGCGCTGATCCGCGACAGCGAATCGCTGCGCCGCTGCTTCGAACTGTTCGAGCAGGAAGGCGTGCTGCTGGCGGTCGACGACTTCGGCACCGGCTTCTCCAACCTGCATTACCTCAATCGCTTCCCGGTGCAGCGCCTGAAGATCGACCGCAGCTTCGTGCAGGACATGCTGCACGACAGCGGCACCGCCAAGGTCACCCAGGCGATCGTGCAGCTCGGCCACGCGCTGGGCATGCAGGTGGTGGCCGAGGGCGTGGAAACGGTGCAGGAAGAGGCCTTGCTGCGCGAGCAGGGCTGCGACGAGATCCAGGGCTATCTGCACTCGCGGCCGCTGCCGCCGCGCGAGCTGGCCGCCTGGTTGCGCGCGCGCCAGCAGGTGGCGCCGGCCACGCACCCGCGGCTGGTGCTGGCTGCGCAGTGAATGTGCGGCGCCGCGTGCGCCGCACGGACTTGCGGCGACGCAGCAGCTGGCTATACTGCGCGCGCCCATCGTTTTCCGGCCAGAGGCCACCTTCCTTGGACAGTCATCCTAGACCGACGCTGCAGCGACAGAGCTGACAGGACCGCCACGGTCTGGGTCGTCCCAGATGGGTCCCGTCCGCTCAGGACGGGATCGTTCGCCAGCCCCGCGCGGCTGGCCTTGATTCCGAGAATGCGCAAGCCCGATCCGCGAGGACTCCGAGCGTAGCCCCTGGCGTTCCCATCGTCGGAGCCGCCCATGCGCCTGCCATCGCCATCCTCCCTGAGCCGTCCGTCGCTGCGCGGTTGCGTCGTGTGGCGACGGCGTGCGTGCACCGCATTGTCTGGGGACACCCGCGCGGCCGGCAGCGGCTGACGCACGGCGTACATCTTCCCCGGTCACACTGGGCGGTCCGCTTCGCGACCCGCGCCAGCGTCCTTTTTCCTGCGGCGTTCGCTGCCGCTCCTGCCGGATCTTCCCATGCTGCCATTCGCCCGCGACCGCTCCGCGCCCGGACAGCTCGCCGCACGCCCCGGCGTACTGCCCAACCTGCACGATCTTGCGGTGTTCGCGCTGCTGCTGGGCCTGGGTGCGTTGCTGCTGCATGGCGCATCCGACATGCGCGCGCCGCTGCCGCCGGCCGGCACCGCCGCGGTGTCGCTGGACCTGTGGCAGCTCCCCGAATACGGCCTGCGCACCACCTTGCGCATGTTCGCGGCGATGGCCGCCTCGCTGGTGTTCACCTTCGTGGTGGCGACCCTGGCCGCCAAGAGCCGGCGCGCCGAGCGGGTGATCGTGCCGGCGCTGGACATCCTGCAGTCGGTGCCGGTGCTGGGCTTCCTTACCTTCACCGTGACCTTCTTCCTGGGCCTGTTCCCCGGCCGGCAGATCGGCGCCGAACTGGCTTCGATCTTCGCCATCTTCACCAGCCAGGCCTGGAACATGGCGTTCTCGTTCTACCAGTCGCTGCGCAACGTGCCGCGCGACCTGGACGAGGTGTCGCGCGGTTTCGGGCTCAGCGCCTGGCAGCGTTTCTGGCGGCTGGAGGCGCCGTACGCCACGCCCTCGCTGATCTGGAACATGATGATGTCCATGTCCGGCGGCTGGTTCTTCGTGGTCGCCTCCGAGGCGATCAGCGTCGGCGATCACACCCTGGAACTGCCCGGCATCGGCTCGTATCTGGCGCTGGCGATCGCGCAGCGCAACTTCGCCGCGGTCGGCTGGGCGGTGGTGGCGATGGCGGTGCTGATCGCCCTGTACGACCAGTTGCTGTTCCGCCCGATCGTGGCCTGGTCGGACAAGTTCCGCGCCGAACTCACCGCCTCGCAGGACAAGCCGCAGTCGTGGCTGTACGACCTGCTGCGGCGCACGCGCCTGGCCAAGCGCCTGGTCGCGCCGCTGGCCTGGGTCTGGCAGCGCGCCATGCTGGTGCGCTGGGCGCCGCGGCAGCAGCCGCAGCCCGTGGCGGCGCCGCGCGCACCGGGCCGCAGCGGGGTGTGGGGCGATCGGCTGTGGAGCGCGGCGCTGGCCCTGGCCGGTGCGGCCGCGGCGTGGTTCGCCTACGACTATGGCCGCCGCCACCTGGGCCTGCACGACCTGGCCGAGGCCTTCGGCGGCGGCCTGGCCACGCTGCTGCGGGTGGTGGTGCTGATCGCCCTGGCCAGCGTGGTGTGGGTGCCGATCGGGGTGTGGATCGGGCTGCGCCCGAAGGTGGCGCAGCGGGTGCAGCCGCTGGCGCAGTTCCTGGCCGCGTTCCCGGCCAACGTGCTGTTCCCGTTCGCGGTGCTGGCCATCGTCAGCACCGGCGCCGATCCCAACATCTGGCTGTCGCCGCTGATGATTCTCGGCACCCAGTGGTACATCCTGTTCAACGTGATCGCCGGCGCCAGCGCGTTTCCCACCGATCTGCGCGAGGCCGCCACCATCTACCACCTGCGCTCGTGGACCTGGTGGCGGCGGGTGATCCTGCCCGGCATCTTCCCGTACTACATCACCGGTGCGTTGACCGCGTCGGGCGGTTCCTGGAACGCCAGCATCGTGGCCGAACTGGCCAGTTGGGGCCACACCCAGGTGCAGGCCTACGGCCTCGGCGCCTACATCGCCCGCGCCACCGCCGCCGGCGACGGCCCGCGGGTGCTGCTCGGGGTGGCGGTGATGTCGCTGTTCGTGACCCTCTTCAACCGTGCGGTCTGGCGACGTCTGTACGTCTTCGCCGAACGCCGCCTGCGTTTCGACTGATTCCTGGAGACCGACCATGAGCTATTCCGCAAGCGTGCCCGAGCGCGCCCCGCTGGTCCGCGTGCAGGGTGTGCGCAAGACCTACGACAAGGGCGGGGCGACGCCGCTGGTGGTGCTGGAGGACGTCGACCTGACCCTGCATTCGGGGCAGATCGTGGGCCTGCTCGGCCGTTCCGGCTCGGGCAAGTCGACCCTGCTGCGCGCCATCGCCGGGCTGCTGCAGCCCAGCGCCGGCAGCATCGCCTTCCGCGATGCCGCGCCGGGCCAGGTCGCCGACGACATCGCCATGGTGTTCCAGAGCTTCGCCCTGTTCCCATGGCTGACCGTGCTGCAGAACGTGGAAGTGGGCCTGGAGGCGCGCGGCGTGGCCGCCGACGAGCGTCGCCGGCGCGCCCTGGCGGCGATCGACCTGATCGGTCTGGACGGCTACGAGGGCGCCTACCCGAAGGAACTGTCCGGCGGCATGCGCCAGCGCGTGGGCCTGGCGCGGGCGCTGGTGGTGCGGCCGAAGCTGCTGCTGATGGACGAACCGTTCTCGGCGCTGGACGTGCTGACCGCCGAGACCCTGCGTACCGACCTGCTGGACCTGTGGTCGGAAGGGCGCATGCCGATCGAATCGATCCTGATGGTTACCCACAACATCGAAGAAGCGGTGCTGATGTGCGATCGCATCGTGATCTTCGGCGCCAATCCGGGTCGGGTGATCGGCGAGATCGAAGTGACCCTGCCGCAGCCGCGCAATCGCCTGGCGCCGGCGTTCCGCGCCCTGGTCGACGACATCTATGCGCGCATGACTGCCAGCCCGCAGCGGCCGCAGACCCGCGAGGGCGTGTTCCCGGGCAGCGGCATCGCCATGGTGTTGCCGCGCGTCTCGAGCAACCTGCTGGCCGGCCTGATCGAAGCGGTGGCGGCCGAGCCCTACCACGGCCGTGCCGACCTGCCGCCGTTGGCGGCCGGCCTGCAGCTGGAAGTGGACGAACTGTTCCCGATCGCCGAGACCCTGCAACTGCTGCGTTTCGCCGTGTTCGAACAGGGCGACCTGCAGCTGACCCCGGCCGGGCAGCGCTTCGCCGAACTCGGGACCGACGCGCGCAAGCAACTGTTCGCCCAGCACCTGGCCACCTACGTGCCGCTGGCCGCGCACATCCGCCGCGTGCTCGACGAACGCCCGGCGCATCACGCACCGGCGCGCCGCTTCCGCGACGAACTGGAAGACCACATGTCCGAGGCCTACGCGGCGGAGACCGTGCAGGCGGTCACCAGCTGGGCGCGCTACGCCGAATACTTCGCCTACGACAAGCAGGCGGACCTGTTCTCGCTGGAGAATCCGAGCTGATCGCGGGGATTTCAGGCTGTGCGCAGTTTCGGCTTCAGCCGCGACCCGACGGCCAACATTGCAGGAACGGCGTCAGGCATGGCCTTGCTCGCCGCTCACTGCGCCTTGCAGCAACGATGTCGCGATCTGGTCGGAGTCGTTGTGGGAGGGACTTCAGTCCCGACTGCAGGCGCATCGAAGCGCCGGACGGCATCGCGCGTCGCGACTGAAGTCGCTCCCACAGTGACGCTTGCCCACGGCCGGTGGGAGAGGGGTTCAGGCGCGCGCCTGGATGCGACGTCGGTCGGTCAATGTGTCGTAGCTCGCCGCCCAATGCGCCTTGCAGCAACGATGTCGCGATCTGGTCGGAGTCGTTGTGGGAGGGACTTCAGTCCCGACTGCAGGCGCATCGAAGCGCCGGACGGCATCACGCGTCGCGACTGAAGTCGCTCCCACAATGACGCTTGCCCACGGCCGGGCGCTCGCTATTGGGAGAAGGGTTCAGGCACGCGCCTGGATGCGACGCCGGTCGGTCGATGTGTCGTAGCTCGCCGCCGAATGCGCCTTTGCAGCAACGATGTCGCGATCTGGTCGGAGTCGTTGTGGGAGGGACTTCAGTCCCGACTGCATGCGGCCGGCCAGGCACGTGTCGCTCGCGTTTCGCGACCGAATGGCATCGCGCATCGCTGCTTGTTGTCGTGGTTCAGTGAAACCAGCCGTCGCCTCGCAAGAGCGGCTTCAGCCGCGACAGGAGCATTTCCGGTATCGCCTTTAGCGGCTGAAGCCGCTCCTGCAGCCGCGAAGAATGCACGGGCTGCCCGGCCTCCTGCAGCAAGCAAAATCGAGAGATTGGGGCCGGGTGACTCTCTAGCGCGGCGCCCCGAGCGCGCTGCCACATTAGGCACCGCGCGATGCCAACGCAACCGCCGCGATCGACTCAATCGCCGTCGTACAGCGGAAAGTGCACCAGCGGCGCCGGCGTGCCGGCAGCGGCGACCGCGCTGCCGTTGAGGCCCATGTCCCAGGCCAGGCCGGCCCAGACCGGGTCGGCGATGCGCGCGTCCTGCTGCGCCGGTGCGCGTGCGATCAGCAACTGCCGCAGTTCGGCCTGGGCCAGCGTTTCCAGCCGTCGCAGGGCGTGGCCGGGCTGGCGCGGTGCGGTCACCGGCCGGATGCCGGGTGCGGCCACCGGCTCGGACGCAGGCACGTGCGCGCCGCTGCTGTCATCGCAGGACATGGCCGCAACTCGGGACAGGGACTGGAGATGCATCGACATCGACGGGGCCGGACGGGAAGGGCAGAGACGACAAGCCCCGGCAGGGGCCGGGGACTCGTCGGTTCATGGCGCGGAGCGCGACAAGGCGGACTTAGAACAACTCGACCGTGCCGGCACCCATGCTCTGCTGCGCCACCGGCTTGTGCGGCGGACGCTCCCACTCGGTGCGCATGTCGCGCAGGCGGTTGCCGACCCGCTGCAGGGCGTCGAGCAGTTCGTGGTCGAACACGCCGCCATTGCGGTGCAGCAGTTCCTGCAGCGCCACGGCCTCGCGGTTGATCGCGGTCAGGCGGTCCAGGTGGGTGTGCACGCCGCCCAGGGCCTGGGTGGCGATGTCCTCGAACTGCAGGGCGCGCACCGCTTCGGCGACGCTGCTGTCGATGGCGCGGCCGCACTCGGAGATCTCGCGCATGCCGTCGCCCAGCGAGTGGTTGATCGCGGCCACGTTGTCCAGCATCGCCGCGGCCTCAGCCCGCGCCTCGCGGGAGCGGTCCATGTCGCGGGAGGCCATGTTCGAGACCGTCTCGCGGACCTTGGCGATGGCGTCCTTGGAGCTGTGCGCCAGCTTGCGGATCTGCTCGTTGAAGGTGGTCGAGCGCTCGGACAGGTTGCGCACCTCGTCGGCCACCACCGCGAAGCCGCGGCCCGCCTCGCCGGCGCGCGCCGCTTCGATCGCCGCGTTCAGTGCCAGCAGGTTGGTCTGGTCGGCGATCGACTTGACGTCCTCCAGCAGGGCGAAGATGCCGTCCAGGTGCTGGGACATGTCGTCGATGTAGTGCACCGTGGTGCTGCTCTGGCCGCTGACCTGCTCCAGCGCCTCCACCAGCTGCTCCATGCGCTGGCTGGCATGCTGGGCGAAGCGGGCCACGTCCACCCCGGCGCCGCCGTCTTCGCCGGCGCGGTCGACGATGCGGGCAAGCGCCACGCTCTGCTGCCGCGACTTGCGGTTCATCGCCTCGAAGCTGCCACCCAGGCCGCTGACCGCCTGGCGGATCAGTTCGCGGGCACGTTCGATCTCCGAGCGCGAGCCCTCGATCTCGTTGCCGACGAAGCTGCGCAGCTCGGTCAGCAGGTGGTCCTGCTCGCGCATGACCTTGGCCTGCTCCGGCGAGCGCCGGCTCTGGCTGTACGCGGTCCAGCCGGCGAAACCGAGCCAGCTCAGCGTCATGGTGGTGAGGATGGCCCAACGGACCGGGGCCGGCCAATCGAAGCCGGCGGCGATGGGGAACAGCAGCGTCAGGGCGAGCGGGGCGGCCAGACGGATCAGGAGGCGTGAGTACATGGAAGTTCTCGGCAGATTCACGATTGCTGTATCGGCCGCCCCCCCCGGGTCTTTAGCAACGTGGTGCGCGGATCATCGAAACCTGCCGACATTCGTACGATCCGCGTCGCAGAACCACCGCGGGCGGCGCTGCCGGCCCGGCGCCGGCACCCCGGGGACTCAGCGCAAGGCGCGGTCCACGGTCTCGCGCATGCGCCGCTTGGCCAGCAGGAAATCCCACAGGCTGCCGCCCATCTGCCGCCACAGCACCGCCGAACGCACCGCCGCCAGCAGCAGTGCGCGGATCTCCGCCACCACCCCGGCCTGACCCAGGTAATGCGGGTTGCCCTGCACCATCACCCGCGGGCGCAGGTGGCTGATGGTGTCGGCGTAGAGCTGGCCCAACGCCGCGATCACCTCGGGGTGGGTGCTGTCGGCATGGCGCTCCAGCAGCGGCGCGATCCGGGCCAGGCCGGCATCGACCTTGGCGTCGGTCTCGGCATCGCCGGCGAAGCGCCGTTCCAGCTGGATCACCGCCAGCGCCAGCCGCGGCAGCACCTCGTCCTGGCCCTGGTTGCGGAAGTAGTTGTGCAGCAGGCGCAGGCCCGGCGCCAGGTCGGCACGGCGGCCATAGACCGCTTCGGGGCTGGGCGCGTCGATGCGGAACACGCTGTCGAGCAGGGTACGCACCAGCGACGCCTCGGACTGGCCGGTCTCGGCGATGCGCCGCACCTGCTGCAGGGCCTGGGCCATGCCCGCCAGCGCCAGCATGCGCGCGTCCATGGAATCGGTCATCGAATGGGGTCCTCGTGTACGGCGGGGGCCTGCTGCGCCAGGCGGCGCTCCAGCGGGGCATCGGTGGTGGCGATCACGGCGCCGCCCAGGCATTCCTCGCCTAGGTACAGCACCAGCGACTGCCCGGGGGTGACGGCGCGCTGCGGGCGCGCGAAGCGGACCGACAGAGTGCCGTCGTCGCCGACCTCGACCGTGCAGGGCTCGTCGGCCTGGCGGTAGCGGGTCTGCGCGGTGCACTCGAAGCGCCGTGCCGGCGGCGCACCGGCGATCCAGTGGGCGGCCTCGGACTGCAGCCCGTTGGCCATCAGGTAGGGGCTGTCGCGGTCCTGGTCGACGTACAGCACGTTGCGGGCGACGTCCTTGCCGACCACGTACCACGGCGCCGCGGCGCGGCCGCGCACCCCGCCGATGTTCAGGCCCTCGCGCTGGCCCAGGGTGAAGTAGAACACCCCCGGATGCTCGGCCACGACCTGCTCGTGCGGGTCGCGGATCTCGCCTCGCCGCGCCGGCAGGTAGCGGCCAAGGAATTCGCGGAAATCGCGTTCGCCGATGAAGCAGATGCCGGTGGAATCCTTCTTGGCGTGGGTCGGCAGGCCGGCTTCGCGGGCGATGCGGCGCACCTGTTCCTTGGGCAGTTCGCCGACCGGGAACAGGGTCGCGGCCAGTTGCGCCTGGCCCAGCTGGTGCAGGAAGTAGCTCTGGTCCTTGTTGCGGTCCAGCCCGCGCAGCAGCCGCCAGCGACCGCCGAGGCTGTCCACCCGCGCGTAGTGGCCGGTGGCGATGCGCTCGGCGCCGAGCTCGCGCGCCGCGTCCAGGAAATGCTTGAACTTGACCTCGCGGTTGCACAGCACGTCCGGGTTGGGCGTGCGCCCGGCGGCATATTCGGCCAGGAAGTGCGCGAACACGCCTTGCCAGTACTCCTGCGAAAAGTCGCGGAAATGGAAGGGGATGCCCAGTCGCCCGCACACCGCCACCGCATCGCGGCGGTCGTCGTCGGCGCGGCAGTCGCCGCTGCCGTCGTCGGCCCAGTTCTGCATGAACAGGCCGGACACCGCCGCGCCCTGCTGGACCAGCTGCCAGGCCGCCACCGACGAATCCACGCCGCCGGAGACCCCGACCATGACCGCTGCGCCGCTCATGCCACCTGCCGCAGCAGATCCAGCGGGTAGCGGCGCCCGGCCAGGTAGTCGGCCACCACCTGCCACACCAGCGGGCTGCGCCAGCGCGGCGCTTCGGCCTCCAGTTCGGCCGGGGTCATCCACAGCGCGCGCACGATGCCGGTGTCCAGCGGCCGCTGCGCATCGTGCGCGACCGGATCGGCGGCGAAGGCGAAGCGCAGGTAGTGGCGGCCGGTGTCGGCCTTCCACTGGTAGGCGCCGATGAACGCGGTCGGCTGCACCTGCCAGCCGGTTTCCTCCAGCGTCTCGCGCACCGCGGCCTCGATCAGGCTCTCGTCCGGCTCCAGGTGGCCGGCCGGCTGGTTCAACACCAGCGCACCGGCGATGGCTTCCTCGACCTGCAGCAGGCGTCCGTCGCGCACCACCACCGTGGCCACGGTCACGTCCGGCTGCCAGGGTTCCGCGGCCGCCGTCATCAGAACAGATCCTTGCCGCCGTTCAGTTCGGCGTCCATCGCGTCGGCGCCACGCGCGGCCGCCTCCAGTGCTTCGCGCAGCGCCGCATCGTCGGCATCGGCGGGGATCTTGACCACGAACACCGCGGTGCCGCCCTGGCGCACCCAGCCGCCGAGGATGTCCGACTGCGCATCCTCCAGCAGCCGGTTGGCGACCTTGGCGGGCAGGCTGTCGCCCTGCGCCTGGTAGGCCGGCGACCACACCTCGCGGATGCGGTAGCTGCCGAAGGTCTCCACCGGCGAGCGCACATAGGTGAGCTGCTTGCGCTCCTGCCCGTGGTCGCGCAGGCCGAACAGCACCTGATAGTCGCCGTCCTCGTCCGCCTGTACGTCGTAGCCCAGCGCCTGCAGGCGCTTGCCCAGCGCCGCATCCGGCGTCTCGGCGGCGGCCGGCAGGGTGGCGGCGAGCAGCGCGGCGAGCAGCGGAAGCTTGGGGAACATCGTCGAATGCATGCGGAGCGCCATCGAAAGGAGGGGAATTGTGCGGGCAGGGCCGGCGATCGTCCAATCCTGGCCGGCAGGCCCCGTATATAATGGGCGGATGCCCCGCAAGAATTCCCCCGAGCACGATCATGGCGTCATGGTGGAGACCGGCAAGCCGGAAGTCGCCCGCCCGCCCATGTATCAGGTGCTGCTGCTGAACGACGACTACACCCCGATGGACTTCGTGGTGACCGTGCTGCAGCAGTTCTTCTCCCTGGACCTGGAGCGCGCCACCCAGGTGATGCTGCACGTGCATACCCGCGGCCGCGGGGTGTGCGGGGTCTATACCCGCGAGGTGGCTGAATCCAAGGTGGCTCAGGTGAACGAGTTCTCGCGGATGAACCAGCATCCCCTGTTGTGCACGATGGAAAAAGCCTGATAGTGGGAGGCGTCGGTCACCGGTTTGCCCGGACTAACGCGGTGTGAACACACTGATCCGATAGGGTTGTGGAAATTCGCAACTCAAGCCACATATTGTCGGCAACAGACGTCGGAGTACACCATGTTCAGCAAAGATCTCGAGCAGACCATCGGCCAGTGCTACAAGCGCGCCCGGGAAGCCCGTCATGAGTTCATGACGGTGGAGCACCTGCTGTTGGCATTGCTCGACAATCCCTCCGCCCAGGCCGTGCTCAAGGCCTGCGGCGCCGACGTCGACCGCCTGCGCGGCGACCTGGAACAGGCCATCGAAGCCTCGGTGGCGCGCCTGGCCGACGACGATGGCCGCGACACCCAGCCCACCCTGGGCTTCCAGCGGGTGCTGCAGCGGGCCGTCTACCACGTGCAGTCCTCGGGCAAGAAGGAAGTCAGCGGCGCCAACGTGCTGGTGGCGATCTTCGGCGAGAAGGACTCGCACGCGGTGTACTTCCTGAACCAGCAGGACATCACCCGCCTGGACATCGTCAACTACCTGTCCCATGGCATCGCCAAGATGGGCGAGGACGGCGAGCACGCCGCGCCGTCCGACGGCGAGCCCAAGGGCGAGGCGGGCGAGGGCGAGCCCAAGGGCGATGCCCTGGCCGAGTACGCCACCAATCTGAACGAGCAGGCCCGCAATGGCCGCATCGATCCGCTGGTGGGTCGCGCCGACGAGATCGAGCGCACCATCCAGGTCCTGTGCCGCCGCCGCAAGAACAACCCGCTGTACGTGGGCGAGGCCGGCGTCGGCAAGACCGCCATCGCCGAGGGCCTGGCCAAGCGCATCGTCGAGGGCACGGTGCCTGAGGTGCTGGCCGACGCGGTGATCTTCTCGCTCGACCTGGGCGCGCTGGTCGCCGGTACCAAATACCGCGGCGACTTCGAGAAGCGCCTGAAGGGCGTGCTGACCTCGCTGAAGAAGGTGCCCAACGCGGTGCTGTTCATCGACGAGATCCACACCATCATCGGCGCCGGCTCCGCCTCCGGCGGCACCATGGACGCCTCCAACCTGATCAAGCCGGCGCTGTCTTCGGGCGAGCTGCGCTGCATCGGTTCGACCACGTTCCAGGAATACCGCGGCATCTTCGAGAAGGATCGCGCCCTGGCGCGGCGTTTCCAGAAGATCGACATCGTCGAGCCGACCGTGGGCGAGACCTTCGAGATCCTCCAGGGCCTCAAGCCCAAGTACGAGGCGCACCACGGCGTGACCTACGCCGACGACGCGCTGCAGGCGGCGGTGGACCTGTCGGTCAAGCACATCGGCGACCGGCTGCTGCCGGACAAGGCGATCGACGTGATCGACGAGGCCGGCGCGCGCCAGCGGCTGCTGCCGGAAGGCCAGCGCAAGGAACTGATCGACATTGAGGAGATCGAGACCATCGTCGCCAAGATGGCGCGGATCCCGGCCAAGCAGGTCAGCGCCACCGACAAGGACGTGCTGCAGCACCTGGAGCGCAACCTGAAGATGGTGATCTTCGGCCAGGATCCGGCGATCGAGACGCTGGCCTCGTCGATCAAGCTGGCGCGCTCGGGCCTGGCCAATCCGGAAAAGCCGATCGGCAACTTCTTGTTCGCCGGCCCCACCGGCGTGGGCAAGACCGAGGTCACCAAGCAGCTGGCGCTGCAACTGGGCATCGAGCTGGTGCGCTTCGACATGTCCGAGTACATGGAGCCGCATTCGATCAGCCGCCTGATCGGTGCGCCCCCGGGCTACGTCGGCTTCGACCAGGGCGGCCTGCTGACCGAGAAGATCGTCAAGACTCCGCACTGCGTGCTGCTGCTGGACGAGGTGGAGAAGGCGCATCCGGACATCTTCAACATCCTGTTGCAGGTCATGGACCGCGGCGTGCTCACCGACACCAACGGGCGCGAGGCGAACTTCAAGAACGTGATCCTGGTGATGACCACCAATGCGGGTGCCACCCAGGCCTCGCGGCGCTCGATCGGCTTCACCCAGCAGGACCATTCCACCGATGCGATGGAGATCATCCGCCGCAGCTTCACCCCGGAGTTCCGCAACCGCCTGGACGCGGTGGTGCAGTTCCAGCCGCTGGCCTTCAGCCACATCCTGCGCGTGGTCGACAAGTTCGTGATCGAACTGGAGATGCTGCTGCAGGAGAAGCACGTGTCGCTGTCGGCGACCCCGACCGCGCGCGACTGGCTGGCCCAGCACGGTTTCGACCCGCTGATGGGCGCGCGGCCGATGGCACGGGTGATCCAGGACAAGGTCAAGCGCCCGCTGGCCGACGAACTGCTGTTCGGCAAGCTGGTCAACGGCGGCCGCGTCACCATCGACGTGCGCGACGGCGAGCTGGTGGTCGATACCCAGGCCGAGCCGGAGCGCCTGCTGCCGGCGACGGTGGACTGAGGCCGGGCCGACAGGCACGACGAAAGGCGGCTGCAGAGGCTGCAGCCGCCTGGCGAGGTCACCGTCGTTCCATCGTTGCAGACGCGAAAGGCGGCCAGTGGCCGCCTTCTTCATGTCCGCCCGGGGCGGATTACTTCATGCGGTAGGTGATGCGACCCTTGGTCAGGTCGTACGGGGTCATTTCGACCTTCACCCGGTCGCCGGTCAGGATGCGGATGTAGTTCTTGCGCATGCGGCCGGAGATGTGGGCGATGATTTCGTGCCCGTTTTCCAGCTTGACCCGGAACGTGGTATTGGGCAACGTCTCGCTGACGGTGCCTTCGAATTCGATGGAGTCGTCTTTCGACATGTAATCCTGTGCGATTCGGAACGGCCAAAGGCCTGAAGAGCGAGGATTTTACTCGCCTGGGCCGCGCCATGCAAAGTTTGCGTTAATCCCGCTCAGCCCTGGGCCAGTTCCGCGGCCGCCAGCGTGCCGAAGCGCAGCGTCCACGGCGCGGTCTCGGCAGTCGCCGCCACCAGCGGCGCGATGGTGTCCAGGAACCGCGCACGCGGCCAGCGCTCGGCGCCCAGGCTGAGCAGGTGGTCGTTCTCCACCTGCGCGTCGATCAGCGGCCAGCCCCAGCCGTGCAGGCGCCGCGCCAGTGCCGCCAGCGCGACCTTGGAGCCGCCGCTGCGCGCACTGAACATGCTCTCGCCGAAGAACATGCGCCCGCGCGCCACCCCATAGATGCCGCCGACCAGCTCGTCGCCGTCGAACACTTCCACCGAATGCGCGTGGCCGGCCTGGTGCAGGGCCAGATAGGCGTCGCGCATCGGCGCGGTGATCCAGGTGCCGTCCTGGCCGCGGCGGGGGAGTTGCGCGCAGGCATCGATGACCTGGGCGAAGGCGGTGTCGGCGCGCACGGTCCACGGACAGTGGCGCAGGCTGCGGCGGAAGCGCGAGGACAGGCGCACGCCGTCGCTGCGGAACACGGTGCGCGGGTCCGGACTCCACCACAGGATCGGCTCGCCGTCGGAGTACCAGGGGAAGATGCCCTGGGCGTAGGCCGCGAGCAGGCGCGTCGGCGACAGGTCGCCGCCGACCGCGAGCAGGCCGTCCGGCTCGCGCAGGGCGCTGGACGGCGGCGGGAACGGGGCGGCGGGATCGGCCGCGAGCAGGGCAGGGAGACGACGCATCGCCGGCAGCGTAGCCGATGCCTCAGGCGTCGTGGCGGAACGGCGAGTGGCGCTGCAGCGCCGCCGCGTGCTGGCGCACCTCGGCGCGCTCCTGCGCGCACCACTCGGCCAACGGCACGCGGAAGCCCGGGTCGGCGATCCAGTGGCGGCTGCGTACCAGCCGCGGCAGGAAGCCGCGGGCGATCTTGTGCTGGCCCTGCGCGCCCGGCTCGAAGCGGGTCAGGCCCTCGCGCAGGCAGTACTCGATGCCCTGGTAGTAGCAGGTCTCGAAGTGCAGGCCGGGCAGGGGCTCGCCGCCCCAATAGCGGCCGTACAAGGTGTCGCCGCCGCGCAGGCAGAACGCGCCGGCCACCGGCGTGCCGTCATGGATGGCGAGGAAGATCAAGAGGTTGCGCGGCATCGTGCGCGCAAGATGCGAGAAGAAGTCCAGGGTCAGCGCCGGCGAATTGCCGTAGTCGTCGAAGGTGCGCAGATAGAAGCCGTACATCGCCTGCAGGTCGGCGGCGCTGGCCTCGTCGCCGTGCAGCACGCGGAAGCCGATGCCGGCGCGCTGCACCTTGGCCCGCTCCTGGCGGATGTTCTTGCGGTGCTTGTGGTCCATCGCGCCCAGGTAATCGTCGAAGCCGGTCCACCCGGCGTCGTTGTGCCACTGGTACTGCACGTCGTTGCGTTCCAGCCAGTCGGCGCCGAATGCGGCGTCCTCGTCGGCGCGGTGGAAATTGACGTGGGCCGAGGACAGGCCGGTGCGCTCGGTCAGCGCCTGCATGGCCGCGAGCAGTTCCTGCTGCGCCGCCAGGTCGCGGGCGAGCAGCCGCGGCCCGGTCACCGGCGAGTACGGCACCGCGCACAGCCACTTTGGGAAGTAGTCCTGGCCGTAGCGCGCGTAGGCATGCGCCCAGGCATGGTCGAACACGAATTCGCCGTGCGAGTTGCTTTTGACGTAGCCGGGCGCCGCCGCGACCAGCGTCTCGCCGTCCCACACGGTGAGATGCAGCGGGCTCCAGCCCCAGTCCGGGCGCAGGCAGCCGTGCTGTTCCAGGCCGGCCAGGAAGGCGTGGGCGACGAAGGGATTGCGACCGTCGTGCAGGGCGTCCCAGTCGGCGGCGGCGACCGTATCGAGCTGGTGCAGCCAGCGGATCCGGCTCATCGCCGGCGCTGCTCGCGGTGGAAGGCGGCGCAGCGGCGGCTGGCGTCACCGGCCGCGCGCGCGGGCGCACGGCCGCTGCCGGCCTGACGCCGGCAGTTCAAGGCGTGCGCGGACTCAGGCACCCTTGTCCAGATAGCGCTCGGCGTCCAACGCGGCCATGCAGCCGAAGCCGGCCGAGGTGATCGCCTGGCGGTAGTGCTGGTCGGCGACGTCGCCAGCGGCGAACACGCCCGGCACCGAGGTCTCGGTGGCGGCGCCGCCCAGACCGGAGCGGATCTCCAGGTAGCCGTTGTGCATCGCCAACTGGCCGTCGAACAGTTGGGTGTTCGGGTGATGGCCGATGGCGACGAAGAAGCCGTGCGCCTCCAGGTCGCGGGTGCTGCCGTCCTGCACCGACTTGACCCGCACGCCGGTGACGCCGGCCTCGTTGCCCAGCACCTCGTCCACCTGGTGATGCCAGACGGTCTCGATCTTGCCGGCGGCGACCTTGGCGAACAGCTTGTCCTGCATGATCTTTTCCGCGCGCAGAGTGTCACGGCGGTGCACCAGATAGACCTTGCGGGCGATGTTGGACAGGTACAGCGCCTCTTCCACGGCGGTGTTGCCGCCGCCGACCACGACCACGTCCTGGTCCTTGTAGAAGAAGCCGTCGCAGGTGGCGCAGGCGGACACGCCGCGGCCCTTGAACGCCTCTTCCGAGGGAATGCCCAGGTACTTGGCGGTGGCGCCGGTGGCGATGATCAGCGCGTCGCAGGTGTAGTCGCCGCTGTCGCCGCTGAGCCGGAACGGGCGCTGCGACAGGTCGGCGGTATGGATGTGGTCGAAGATCACCTCGGTCTCGAAGCGCTCGGCATGCGCCTGCATGCGCGCCATCAGGTCCGGGCCCATCAGGCCGTGGGGGTCGCCGGGCCAGTTGTCGACCTCGGTGGTGGTCATCAGCTGGCCGCCCTGCTGCAGGCCGGTGATCACCACCGGCTTGAGATTGGCGCGCGCGGCGTAGACCGCGGCGGTCCAGCCGGCCGGGCCGGAACCCAGGATCAGCAGGCGGGAATGCTTGGCGGAATTGGCGGCAGAGGGGCTCATGTATACTCGCGAACAGGGTGAAATGGCGGCGGAAACGCGGCATTGCGCGGGTTCCGGCGAAGGCGCATAGAGTGGCGGCCGGCCTGGAACGAATCAAGCCGCGTGGCGGAAACGCTGCGGCCCGTCGCCACCACCGGCTTCCCGCGTGTGTCGTTGCCCGCCTTCACTGGGCGCTGCCGGGCCAGGTCTGCGAAAGACCGGACGATTCAGGTGCCGCCTGCTGAAATGCAAGGGCGAGTCGTTTATTATCAATCACTAACGATGCATTTCTAAGGTCTGGTCATAGCGTGGCGAAGCAGGTTCCGGAACGCGGCAAAACCCAGGGCGCCAATGCGGCGGCACGCAAGCAGGGCGCCGCGCCCAACCCACGCCGGCAGAAGCTGTGGCGCGATCTGGCGCTGATCGCGATCGCGCCGCTGCTGCTGTACCTGCTGGCCAGCCTGGCCACGTACTCGGCGACCGATCCGGGCTGGTCGCATACCGGCAGCGTGGTCGCGCCGGTGCACAACATGGGCGGCAAGTTCGGCGCCTGGATCGCCGACGTGCTGCTGCAACTGTTCGGCTACGTGGCCTTCCTGCTGCCGGTGGTCATCGGCGCGATCTCCTGGATCGCGCTGTTCGGCATGGACCAGGACGGCGATGGCGAGGCCGACCTCGGCCCGGCGCTGCGCCTGGTCGGCATCGTCGGTTTCCTGATCGCCGCCACCGGGCTGCTGCACCTGCGCCTGTTCGCCGGCGACGTGGCCGGCGCCGGCGGCATCCTCGGCAAGCTGGTCGGCAATTCGCTGGGCGCCGGGTTCGGCGCGCTCGGCGCCAACCTGTTCGTGCTGGTGCTGTTGCTGGTGTCGGTGACCCTGGCCACCGGGCTGTCCTGGTTCGCGGTGATGGAGCGCATCGGCAAGGCGGTGATGACCCTGCCGGCGCTGGCCCGGCGCGGCACCCAGCAGGCCAACGAATGGCAGCAGACCCGCGCCATGCGCGAGGAACGCGAGGAAGTGCGCAAGGTCGACGCGGTGCAGCGCGCCAAGCGCGAGCCGGTCAAGATCGAGCCGCCGCCGGCGCCGGTGGTGGAGAAGAGCGAGCGCGCCAAGCGCGAGCAGCAGATCCCGCTGTTCCACGGCACCGGCAGCGACCCGTCCGGGGTGCCGCCGCTGGCCCTGCTGGACGACCCCAAGCCGCAGGCCAAGGGCTATTCCGAGGAGACCCTGGAAACCCTGTCGCGGCAGATCGAGTTCAAGCTGAAGGACTTCCGCATCGAGGCGCAGGTGGTCGGCGCCTATCCGGGCCCGGTCATCACCCGCTTCGAGATCGAACCGGCGCCGGGCATCAAGGTCAGCCAGATCAGTTCGCTGGACAAGGACATCGCCCGCGGCCTGTCGGTGAAGTCGGTGCGCGTGGTCGACGTGATCCCCGGCAAGTCGGTGATCGGCCTGGAGATCCCCAACGTCAGCCGCGAGATGATCTATCTCAGCGAGCTGCTGCGCTCCAAGGAATACGACAAGTCGGCCAGTCCGCTGACCCTGGCCCTGGGCAAGGACATCGCCGGGCGTCCGACCGTGGCCGACCTGGCGCGCATGCCGCACCTGCTGGTCGCCGGCACCACCGGCTCGGGCAAGTCGGTGGCGGTCAACGCCATGGTGCTGAGCCTGCTGTACAAGGCCTCGGCCAAGGACCTGCGGATGCTGATGATCGACCCGAAGATGCTCGAACTGAGCGTCTACCAGGGCATCCCGCATCTGCTGGCGCCGGTGGTCACCGACATGAAGGAGGCCGCCAACGGCCTGCGCTGGTGCGTGGCGGAGATGGAGCGCCGCTACAAGCTGATGAGCGCGGTCGGCGTGCGCAACCTGGCCGGCTTCAACAAGAAGGTCAAGGATGCGCAGGACGCCGGGCAGCCGCTGATGGACCCGCTGTTCAAGCCCAACCCGGACCTGGCCGAGGCGCCGAGGCCGTTGGACACACTGCCGTTCATCGTCATCTTCATCGACGAATTCGCCGACATGATGATGATCGTCGGCAAGAAGGTCGAAGAGCTGATCGCGCGCCTGGCGCAGAAGGCCCGCGCCGCCGGCATCCACCTGATCCTGGCCACCCAGCGCCCGTCGGTGGACGTGATCACCGGCCTGATCAAGGCCAATATCCCGACCCGCATCGCCTTCCAGGTCAGCTCCAAGATCGACTCGCGCACCATCCTCGACCAGTCCGGCGCCGAGACCCTGCTGGGCCATGGCGACATGCTGTACCTGCCGCCGGGCACGGCGATGCCGGACCGCGTGCACGGCGCCTTCGTCAGCGACGAGGAAGTGCACCGGGTGGTCGAGCACCTCAAGGCCAGCGGCCCGGCCGACTACATCGAGGGCGTGCTGGACGAGGTGCAGACCATGGGCGACGGCACCGTGATCGGCGCCACCGGACTGCCGGAAGCCGGCGGCGGTGGCGGCGACGAATCCGACCCGCTGTACGACGAGGCCCTGCGCATCGTCACCGAGACCCGTCGCGCCTCGATCTCCGGCGTGCAGCGGCGGCTGAAGATCGGCTACAACCGCGCCGCGCGGCTGATCGAGGCGATGGAAGCCGCCGGCGTGGTCAGCCCGCCCGAACACAACGGCGACCGCAGCGTGCTGGCGCCGCCGCCGCCGAAGTGACGCGCACCGCGCCGTCCGCCGGCCGTGGCCGGCGTCTGCCTGACCGGAGGCCTGTGCGCACCGCGCGCTGGCTGTTCGGCGCGGCGCTGCTGGCGCTGTCCGGCCTCGCCGGCGCGCAACCGGCGCCGGCCGCGCATTCCAATGCCGACCAGACCGCGGGCGCGGCGACTGCCCCCGTGGTCAGCAACAACTACAGCTACGTGCGCTACCGCGCCGACTACGAGGTGCGCGAGGACGCCACCAGCGTCGAGACCGACGAGTACGAGCTGCTGCTCAAGACCAAGGCCGGCGTCGACCAGTTCAGCCAGGTGCGGCTGGGCTACAGCGAGAAGCTGGAGACGCTGGAGGTGCTGGCCGCCTACACGCTGACCCCGGACGGGCTGCGCCACGACGTGCCGGCCGACAAGATCTATACCCAGGAGAGCTATTCCAGCGCGACGGCGGCGATGTACGCCGACCGCAAGGTCAAGGTGGTGGTGTTCCCCAACCTGATGCCCGGCGCGCGCCTGGTGTACCGGGTGCGGCGCACCCAGAACGTGCCGTACTTCCCCGGCTACTTCAGCCTGTGGGAGACCTTCAGCGTGTTCTCCCAGTACGACGACGCCACGGTGACCCTGGTGGCGCCGCGGCGCCTGCAGATGCACCTGTACACGCGCGGCGTGCAGGGCAGCGATACGCCGACGATCGACGGCGAACAGGCCCGCTGGGAGTGGCGCTACAGCCGCCGCGAGCCGATGAAGAGCCAGAACTGGTCGGCGGCCACCTGGGAATTCAGCCCGACCATCATGGCCAGCAGTTTCCGCCGCTGGTCGCAGATGGCCCAGGCCTACCAGCACAGCAGTGCCGCCGCCGCGCAGGTCACGCCCAAGGTGCGCGCCCGCGCCGAGCAGATCACCGCCGGCATCGTCGATCGCCGCGCGCAGGCCGCGGCGCTGTACGAGTGGGTGGCGCGCAACATCCGCTACGTGGCGGTGTACCTGGGCAACGGCGGGCTGCAGCCGAACAGCGCCGACAGCATCCTCGACAACCACTACGGCGACTGCAAGGACCACACCGTGGTGCTGGAAGCGCTGCTGGCGGCCAAGGGCATCGCCAGTACGCCGGTGCTGATCGGCGCGCAGGGCGGGCCGACCCTGCCGGAGGTGCCGGTGCTGGGCCGGTTCAACCACGCCATCACCTATCTGCCCGAGTTCAAGCTGTACGTGGATTCGACCAGCCCATACGCGCGTTTCGGCCAGTTGCCTGCCGGCGATCTGGGCGCGCCGGTGCTGCACACGGCCGACGGCACCGTGGCGCGCACGCCGCCGGACGACGCCAAGCGCAACCGCTACCTGGCCGAGACCGACTACCGCTTCGACGCCGACGGCGGCGTCAGCGGCATCACCCGGCTGGATAGCGGCGACGTCGGCGAGGTCGGCCTGCGCACGATGTTCGTGCAGCTCAACGCGCAGAACCGCACCCGCATCGAGGAGTCGATCGTCGCCGCGTCCGGCTTCGACGGCAGCGGCGAGTTGCTGCTGCAGGGCACGCCGCAGGACCTGAGCCGGCCGTTCGGCTACGCCTACCGCTTCCAGGCCCACGACTACGTCGACTTCGGCGTAGTCGGCGGCATGAGCCTGCCGTTGATGCCCGGCGCCGATTCGGTGCGCGGGGTCTACAGCACCGCCTCGGCCGAGCGCAACCTGACCCCGTTCTACTGCAACGACAACGCGCGCAGCGAGACCTACCGGCTGACCTTCCCGGACAGCGTGCCGATCATCGCGATTCCGGCCGACACGCATTTCCGCAACGCCGCCGGCGAGTACGCCGCGACCTGGGTGCGCGACGGGCAGACCGTGACCGCCACGCATACGCTGCACCGCCGCGCGATCCACGGCCCGGCGGCGCTGTGCCAGCCGCAGGACTACGCCGCCTTCCGCGAGCTGTACCAGCAGGTGCGGCGCGGCTTCCGCGGCCAGATCCTGTACGGCGACCTCGGCCGGATGCAGACCGGGCCGTAGACCTGGCGCGGCCGGCCATCCTCTGATCGCCTATTCAGGCGCGGCGCGTCACACTTCCCACACTCCATCCGGAAACCCATCCGCATGCTTCGCACACTCCGCTACACCGTCCTCGCCACCGCGCTGCTGGCCGGCTCCGCCTTCGCTGGCGCCCGCGAGGACCTCACCGCCTTCACCCGCGGGCTGAAGGGCCTGGACGGCCAGTTCGCGCAGAAGGTCTACGACGGCAAGGGCACGCTGAAGGAAAGCTCCAGCGGCCGCGTCGCGCTGTCGGCGCCGCGCCTGTTCCGCTGGGAGTACCGCAAGCCCTATACCCAGCTGATCGTCGCCGACGGCAGCAAGGTCTGGGTCTACGACCCGGACCTGAAGCAGGCCACGGTGCGCGCACAGGGCAGCGAGGAGCAGAACAGCCCGCTGACCGCGCTGATCGACCCAGGCAAGCTCGACCGCCAGTACGACGTCAGCGAGGAGGCGGTGGCCCGCGACGGGCTGCAGTGGCTGACCATGACCCCGAAGGTGGACACCGAGGCCAGCTTCCAGATGGCCAAGCTCGGCTTCGACCGCAACGGCCTGGCGCGTATGGAAGTGGTCGATCCGGTCGGCCAGCGCACCGACATCAGCTTCAGCGACTGGAAGCGCAATCCGGCCTTCGCCGCCGGCACCTTCCGCTACGTCCCGGACAAGGACGTGGACGTGGTCGGCGACCGCTGAGCCAGCCGCCCCGCCGCCGCGCGCCGGGTCGGTGCGCGGCGGCCTTTCCGCTCAGTTGGGGCAGGTCTGTACTTCGATACTGACGTGGCCCAGCGTGGCCACGCCCTGCAGGCGGGCGTGGTAGAACGCCGCCGGCCGCGGCTTGTGCGTCACCAGCGACACGATCGCCGCATGCTGGCCGGGGCCGACCCGCCACACGTGCAGGTCGGCGATGCGCTCGTCGTCCTGCTGCAGGCGGTCGCGGATCTGCGCCTGCAGCGCCGCCGGCGCCGAGGCGTCGAGCAGCACCGCGCCGGTGTCGCGCAGCAGCGCCAGCGACCAGCGGGCGATGACGATGGCGCCGACGATACCCATCAACGCATCGGTCCAGGTCCAGCCCAGGTACTTGGCCAGCAACAGGGCGACGATCGCCATCACCGAGGTCAGCGCGTCGGCCAGCACGTGCATGTAGGCCGAGCGCAGGTTGTGATCGGCGTGCGCGTGGCGGTCGTGGCTGTGCGTCGGCGCAGGCGCGGCATGGGCGTGCGCATGCCCGTGGTGATCGTGCGGGTGGTGATGGCCTTGACCGTGCGCGTGATCGTGGTCGTGGTCGTGCCCATCTTGGTGCGCGTGCGCATGGTCGCCATGCCGGTGCGCGGCATGAGCGTGGTCGTGATGATGCCCGTGCCCGTGCCCGTGGCCATGGCTATGCCCATGCCCGTGATCGTGGTGGTGATCGGCGCCGAGCATCCAGGCGCTGAGCAGGTTCACCAGCAGGCCCAGCGCCGCGATCCACAGCGCTTCGTCGTAGGCGATGTGCACCGGCTGCGCCAGGCGCAGCGCCGACTCCACGCCGATGCCCAGGGCGATCAGCGCCAGGATCAGCGCGCTGGAAAAGCCCGCCAGATCGCCGACCTTGCCGGTGCCGAAGGTGAAGCGCGGGTTGTGCCGGTGCCGGCGCGCAAACCAGTACGCGAAGCCCGCCAGCGACAGCGCCCCGGCGTGGGTGGCCATGTGCAGGCCGTCGGCCAGCAGCGCCATCGAGCCGGTCCACCAGCCGGCGACGATCTCCACCAGCATCATCGCGGCGGTCAGCGCCACCACCGACCAGGTGCGGCGCGCGTTGCGCTCGTGGCGGGTGCCGAGGAAGTCGTGCTGATGGGTGAAGGCGTCCAGGGTGTCGTGGTGGCTCATGGCGGGGTCGGCCGGGCAGGGAGGCGCCGCGATTCTAGCGCTGGCATCGGTGCCACGCAGTCCTGCGGCACGGCGTCCACGGGCCGCGGCGATAGAATGGGCAGATGGCCAAACGCAGACCCTTCGCTTCCGATACCCCCGACCTGTTGAGCGTCGACCGCGAGGCCATGCGCCCGCTGGCCGAGCGCATGCGCCCGCGCACGCTCGACGAGATGGTCGGGCAGAAGCGCCTGCTGGCGCCGACCAGTGCGCTGCGCCGCGCGGTCGCGTCCGGCCGGGTGCATTCGATGATCCTGTGGGGGCCGCCGGGCTGCGGCAAGACCACCCTGGCGCTGCTGCTGGCGCAGTACGCCGAGGCCGAGTTCAAGGCGATCTCGGCGGTGCTGTCCGGCCTGCCGGAGGTGCGGCTGGTGCTGGCCGAGGCCGCGCAGCGTTTCGCCGATGGCCGCCGCACCGTGCTGTTCGTCGACGAGGTACATCGCTTCAACAAGGCGCAGCAGGACGCGTTCCTGCCGCATATCGAACGCGGCACCATCCTGTTCGTCGGCGCCACCACCGAGAATCCCTCGTTCGAGCTGAATTCGGCGCTGCTGTCGCGCTGCCGCGTGCACGTGCTGGAGGCGGTGTCGCCGCAGGACATCGCCGAGGCGCTGCAGCGGGCGCTGCACGATCCCGAACGCGGGCTTGGCGCCGAGCCGTTGCGGGTGTCCGATGCGGCGCTGCTGGAGATCGCCGGCGCCGCCGACGGCGACGTGCGGCGCGCGCTGACCCTGTTGGAAATCGCCGCCGAACTGGCCCAGGACGAGGGCGGCGAGATCACCGCGCAGACCCTGCAGCAGGTGCTGGCCGACCGCACCCGCCGCTTCGACAAGGGCGGCGAGCAGTTCTACGACCAGATCTCGGCGTTGCACAAGTCGGTGCGCAGCTCCAATCCGGACGCGGCGCTGTATTGGCTCACGCGCATGCTCGATGGCGGCTGCGACCCGTCCTACCTGGCACGGCGGCTGACCCGCATGGCGATCGAGGACATCGGTCTGGCCGATCCGCGCGCGCAGTCGATGGCACTGGAAGCCTGGGACATCTACGAGCGCCTGGGCAGCCCCGAAGGCGAACTGGCCTTCGCGCAACTGGTGCTGTACCTGGCCAGCACTGCCAAGTCGAATGCCGGCTATGCCGCGTTCAACCAGGCCAAGGCCGAAGTGCGCGAGACCGGCACCCAGGAAGTGCCGCTGCATCTGCGCAACGCGCCGACCAAGCTGATGAAGACCCTGGGTTATGGCGCCGACTACCAGTACGACCACGATGCCGAGGGCGGCATCGCCCTGGACCAGACCGGCTTTCCCGATGCGATGGGCGAGCGCGTCTACTACCGGCCGGTGGAACGCGGCCTGGAGATCAAGCTCAAGGACAAGCTGGATCGCCTGCGCGCCGCGCGCGAGCAGGCGCGGGCTGACAAGGCCGGGCGATCGGCTTCATAATCGGCGTACAGGAGATGGCATTCCTCCTCGAACCGCCCGCAGCATTGCGCGCTGATGATGCCTGCCCAACCCCCGCCGGGGTGGCAGGCGTGCGCCCCGGCATCGTCCTTGTGGAGAATCCGATGCCCGTTCCTTCTCGTTTTTCTGCTGCCGCTCCGGCGTTCGTCTCGCGGAGGCGCGCATGAACCTGACCCTGTGGTGGCAGCAACTGCTGCTGGCGATGGCCGGCGGCGCGGTCGGCTCCGGTTTGCGCTTCGCGGTCGGCAGTGCGCTGCTGCAGCGCTACGGTGCCGGCTTCCCGTGGGGCACGCTGGCGGTGAACCTGGCCGGCGCCTTCGTCGGCGGCTTCCTGCTGGTGTGGATCGAGGGCCGCGGCGCCAGCGCACCGTACTGGCGGGCGCTGCTGATCGTCGGCCTGGTCGGCGGGCTGACCACGTTCTCCTCGCTGATGATGGAAAGCATGGTGTTCGTGCGCAACGGCCGCCTCGGCATGGTGCCGCTGTACCTGGCGATCACCCTGGCGGCGGGGCTGGTGCTGGTGTTCGCCGGCGCGCGCACCGCGGCCGAACTGCGGGCACCGACGGTGACCGCCGACCGCTGAACAGCCGGGCGCGCGCTTATCCCAACAACGCGGCGCCCACGCCCAGCGGCGGCGCCAGCAACGCCAACGGCACGATCAGCCGCGGCCGGTACGGCAGCAGGCCCAGGGTCAGCAGCGCCGCGCTGGCGCTGAGCGAGCCCACCCACAGCACCGGGCCGATGCCCCAGCCCCGCGCGGCCACGCAGCAGGCGAACGCCGTGCCCAGCAGCAGCCAGCCGGCGGCCTGCAGTTGCCGCATCCGCGGCGCGGCGGCGCGGCGTGCGCCGTACAGGTCGAGCTGGTGTTTCTCCATGCCCAGGCACAGCGCAACGAAACCGGAGAAGGCCAGGCACAGGCTGAGCACGGTCATGCGCCCTCCGTGGCCAGGACCGGCTTGCCGGATCCGCCGCGGGCGCGGGTGCGGCGTTCGGCCGCCGACAGCGGCGGTTGCCAGCGCTGCATGCGCCGCGCGGCCAGCGCCAGCGCGATACCGAGGAACAGGCAGACCAGGTCGAATCCGGCCAGCGCCCAGTCGCCGGCCAGCAAGCTCACCCCCAGGTGCGCATCGGTGGTGACGGCGTTGAGCAGCGGCAGCAGGCCGAACAGTGCCGCGCCCGCGTACAGTTGCCAGGCCCACATCGCGCGCTTCGGCCACACCTGTGCGGCGACCAGGGCCGCGGCCCAGGCCAGGAAGAACACCGCCGCTTCGCTTTCCGGGCGCGATTCCAGGTGCAGCGGCAGCAGCCGGTTGCCCCAGAAATAGGCGGCGAAGGCGATCGGCAGCCCGGCCACGGTGCCGATGTTGAGCGCGTCGACCAGGCGCAGGCCCAGGCCGATGCGGCCGGCCTTGGCGTGCTTGGGCCGCTCCTTGACCGCCCACAGGATCGCGCCGCTGGCCACCATCAGGCAGCCGAGCAGGCCGCAGCCGAAGAACAGCCAGCGCAGCCAGGGACCGGCGAAGTGCGCCAGGTGCAGGCCGTACAGGGTGCTGCGGGTTTCCGCGGCGGCGCCGAGTTCGCCGCTGCGGCCGAGGATCTGCCCGCTTGCCGCGTCCAGCAGCAGCGACGGTGTGCTGTAGCCCAGGCGTTGGCCGTCGCCCTGGCGGATCTGGATGGCCGCGGCGGCGTCGCCGGCGTTGTACACGGAGAAGCCGGCGATCGGCGCCTGCGCGCCCCATTCGCGGCGGGCCACGTCCAGCAGTTGCGCGATCGGCAGCATGTGCCCCGGCGTGCCGCTGGCCTCGCGCAGGTTCTGCGGCTCCTGGAAGGCCTCGGCGTAGAACGCCTGCTCGGCGTCCGGATAGGCGGTCTGGATGCCCCAGGGCAGGTACATCAGCATCAGCGTGACCAGCCCGGTGTAGGTGATCATCGCGTGGTAGGGCAGGGCGAGCACCGCGCTGGCATTGTGGAAGTCCAGCCACGAGCGCTGGCCCTTGGCCGGGCGGAAGGTGAAGAAGTCCTTGAAGATCTTCTTGTGGGTGATCACGCCGCTGATGATCGCCACCAGCATGAACATCGCGCAGAAGCCGACGATGTAGCGCGCCCACAGCGCCGGGATGTAGTGCAGGTCGAAGTGCAGGCGGTAGAAGAAGTCGCCGCCGCGGGTCTCGCGGGTCTGGCTGGCCTCGCCGCTGACCGGGTCGAGCAGTGCGTTGCCGAACAGTTCCTTGCGGCTCGGGCGGCTGCCGTCGGCCGGCGGCGGATTGCGCCAGAACAGGTCGGTGAACGGCGCGCGCGGGTTGGCCAGCGACACGAACCATTGCGGCGACCGTGGCGCCTCGCGCTGCAGCAGCGCCACCGCGCGGGCGGCGACCACGTCGGTGCTCGGCTGCGCACGCGGCAGTTCCGGACGCATCCACCGACTGATCTCGTTGCGGAAATAGCTGGCGGTGCCGGCCATGAAGATCAGCAGCAGCACCCACGACACCAGCAGGCCGCTCCAGGTGTGCAGCCAGGCCATCGATTGGCGGAATCCCTGCTTCATGGCGCGTGCTGCTGCAGCCAGGCGATGGCCAGCGCCATCGGCGCCAGCAGCGCGGCGATACCCAGCCAGGCGCGCCCGGCGCTGCGCGCGGCGAACGCCCACAGCGCGGTGCAGGCGCAGACCAGGATGCCCAGCATCATGCCGCTCAACACCGCCTGCGCACGCACCGATGGCCACAGCATCGGCAGCAGCACGGAGGTGGCCGCGGCCAGCGCATAGCCGCCGACGATCGCGGCCAGGGTCCGCGCCAGCACGCGCAGCCAGGGCGGCCAGGTGCGCCCTGGCGGCTTGGCCGAAGCGTCAAGATCGCGAAGCGAAGTGGAAGAAGACATGCAGGCCCGTGGTAAAGGCACCGGCTGGGCAGCGAGGCAGCGCGTGGCGACGGTGGTGGATGGCAGTTTGTTAATGATACTCATTCTTATTATTGCGGCGCAAATGTGGAGTGAACACCGTCCCGGTAGCGAATGCGGCAACACAGAGGTCGCGGTACGCCGCCGGGCAGGGATGCATCGTTGCGTGTCCCGTGATCGCGCCTCGTTGATGCGCACGTGCGGCGCATATGCACGGGCGACCAGCCAGTTGACGATGGCGGTGTCCGCCGGACTTCTGCACCATCGACAACGCCATTTACCAAACGGGTGCATGTCATGAAAATTTTGATAGTCGGTGAAAACCGAACGATGCGGCGCATCACTCGCCATCTATTGCGCCAGCTCGGCTACGAGGACGTGGTGGAAGTGAGCGATGGCGAGGCAGCGCTGGCAGCAATGCGCGCGCAACGGATTGATTTGGTCATTGCCGACGCAAATACGGAGCCGATGAGCGGCCTAGAGTTGTTGCAGTGGGTTCGCTACGACGCAGGACTGAAAGACACGCCGTTCGTGATGCTAGTAATGGACGATCGCAGCGAGAAAATTATCTCAATCCGCGAGGCCGGAGTGAGCGCGTACCTCGTCAGGCCGTTCACGGCGGACACGTTGAAGCAGACCCTGGACTATTTCGTTTGAACGGACCGCCGGCGTCCATTCGGTCGATGCGACGATTTCAACGCGGCTCGGTGCTAGCCGCTGGGACGGGCGTGGTGACCATCGCTTCTGCAGCGGCGATCTTCTGCGTCACCGCCTCGCGCAGTGGCGACGACGCCGGCAGCAAGGTCGACAGATGGTGCCAGTCGCCGGCTGCATCGGCATAGCGCTGCTGCTGGAAGGCGGCGATGCCACGCATCCATAGGGCGCGCTGGTTGTCCGGCTGCTGCGCCAGCACCCGGTCGAGCATGGCGCGTGCGGCGCTGCCCACCGTGAGATCGGCGCGTTGCGCCATGTCGGTCTCGGCCCAGCCGAGCAGGGCCTCGACGTTGTCCGGGGCGATCCGCAGCGCCTGCGCATAGGCCTGCTGCGCTTCGTGCGGGCGCTGCGCCTGTTGCGCATCCCAGGCCTGCTGCAGCCAGCCTTGCAGCAGTTGCGCGGTCTGGTCCGGCGCGGGCGGCGGCAGCGGTTGCAGCGGGACGCCGGCCAGGGCCGTAGGTGTGCCGACGCGCCAGTACAGGCCGGCACCCAGCAATGGCAGCAGCAGCGCAAGCAGCAGCGCGACGCCGCGTTGCCGACCTGCGCCGGAACGCTGGACGAGCAACGGGCGCAACACCGCGAACAGGGCGATGCCCAGCATCGCGGCGGCGGAGAGCAGAAAGCCGGGCGTCACCAGGCGTCCTCCGCTTCCGTCGTGACGGCGCCAAGGGCGCGGCGGCGATGCCGCAGCGTCGCCAGCACCATCGCGGCACCACCCAGCAGCAACAGCGCCGGCCCGAACCACAGCAGCCAGGTGCCCGGCGCCAGCGGCGGGTCGTACAGCACGAAGGCCGAATAGCGATCGACCATGTACTGCTTGATCTGCGCATCGCTGCGCCCGGCCTGCAGTTGCGCGAACACCTGGTGGCGCAGGTCGCGCGCCAGCGTCGCGTCGGAGTCGGCCAGGTTCTCGTTCTGGCACACCAGGCAGCGCAACTGCGCGGTCAGGTGCTGGAAGCGCTGTTCCTGCGCGCGGTCCTTGAACGGGAGTGGGTCCACTGCCTGGGCGAAGGCCGGCAATGCACCGCCCAATAGCCACAGCAGCACCAACAGCCGCCACCACGGCGTGCGCCTGCGCGTCCGTGCGACCAGCACGCTCATCGACGTGCTCCGTCGAGCGCGGCAATCGCCGGACGCAGTTCGTCGGCCAGCACCTGCGGCGTCAGTACGCCGACGTGCTTGTAGCGGACCACGCCGTCGGAATCGATCAGGAAGGTTTCCGGCGCACCGTACACGCCCAGGTCGATTGCCCGCTGGCCATCGGCGTCCACCAGCACCAGCGCGTACGGATTGCCGCGCTCCGCCAGCCAGGCGGCGGTGTCGTGCGGCGCGTCGCGGTAGGCGTAGCCGACCAGGGGCACACCCAGTTGCCGGGCCTGTGCAATAAGCAGCGGATGCTCCTCGCTGCAGGCCATGCACCAACTGCCGAACACGTTGAGCAGATACGGGCGGCCGCGCAGTTCCTGGCTGCCGCTGCGCAGGTCCGGGCGGTCCAGGCGCGGCAGCGCGAACGCCGGCACCGGCTTGCCCAGCAGCGGCGAAGGGACCTCGCGCGGGTCGTGGCTGCGGCTCCACCAGAGGCCGAATCCGAATAGCGCGGCCAGCAGCGCGAACGCGGCCAGCGGCAGCAGCCGGCTCATGGCGCGGCTCCGGCGAGCGCGGCCGGCGCGGTAGCGCTTGTCGCAGCCGGCTGCGCACGCAAGCGGCGCGCGCCGGCGCTGACGAAACCGCCGAGCATCATCAGCAGGCCGCCGGCCCAGATCCAGCGGATGAAGGGCTTGTCGTACAGGCGCAGGGTCCAGCCGTATTCGATGTGCTGGTCGTCGACCGGCTCGCCGAGCGCGACATACAGGTCGCGCAGCACGCCGGCGTCGATCGCTGCCTCGGTCTGGATGCGTTCGCTGCTGTACAGACGCTTCTGCGGGTGCAGCACCGCCACGACGGCGCCGTCGTGCAGCACGCTCACCGTGCCTTGTTCGGCCTTCCAGTTGGGGCCATCGATCAACTGCACGCCATCGAAGCGAAAGCTGTGCGCGCCGATCTGCGCGCTCTGGCCGGGATCCAGGCGCACGTCACGTTCCACCGACAGGCTGTCCGACAGCAGCACACCGGCCACGAACACCGCGACCCCGGCATGCGCCAGCAGCATGCCGGCCAGTTCGGCGGGGAAGCGGCGGCCACGCGGCGCGCTGCGCCAGCGGGTCAGCGCATAAAGGGCAGTGCCGACGCCAACCCAGGCCGCGGCGGCGACGCCGGCCACCGCGCGCAGCGTGCCTGCGCTCAGCAGCCACGCCAGCAGCGCGCAGGCCAGTGCGGCCAGCCCGGCGCGCGCGGCCACCGCGCGCAGTGCGCCAGGTTCGGTGCGGCCCCAGCGCAGGTAGGGACCGAACGGCAACAGCAGCACCACCGGCAGCATCAGCAGCGGGAACAGCAGGCCGAAGTAGGGCGGCCCCACTGAAATCTTGCCCAGCCGCAGCGCATCGCCGAGCAGCGGGAACAGCGTGCCCAGCAGCACCATCGCCGCGGCCACGCTGAGCATCAGATTGCCGACCAGGATCGCGGTCTCCCGCGACAGCGCGGCGAACGGCTTGCCGGCGGCCAGGCGCGGCGCACGCAGCGCGTACAGCAGCAGCGAGCCGCCGACCACCAGTACCAGGAAGCCGAGGATGTACAGGCCGCGGCGCGGGTCGGCGGCGAAGGCGTGCACCGAAGTCAGCACGCCCGAGCGCACCAGAAAAGTACCCAGCAACGACAGCGAGAACGCCAGGATCGACAGCAGCAGGGTCCAGGCGCCGAGCGCGCCGCGTTTCTCGGTGACCGCCTGGGTGTGGATCAGCGCGGCGCCGACCAGCCAGGGCATGAAGCTGGCGTTCTCCACCGGGTCCCAGAACCACCAGCCGCCCCAGCCCAGCTCGGCATAGGCCCACCAGCTGCCGGCGACGATGCCGGCGCTGAGGAAGCCCCAGGCGACGTTGGTCCACGGCCGCGCCCAGCGCACCCAGGCCTGCTGTTGCTCGCCGCCGAGCAGGGCGGCGATGGCGAAGGCGAAGGCCACCGAGAAGCCGACATAGCCGGTGTACAGCACCGGCGGATGCAGCACCATGCCCGGGTCCTGCAGCACCGGATTGAGCTCGCTGCCGTCGCGCGGCATCGGTGAGAGCCGCACGAACGGATTGGAGGTGAACAGGACGAAGGCCAGGAAGCCGCTGGAGATCAGCCCGAGCACGCCGAGTACGCGCGCGGCGAACGCCTCCGGCAAATGCCGGCCGCTGCGCGCCAGCGCCACCGTCCACAGGTTGAGGATGGCGATCCACAGCAGCAGCGAGCCTTCGTGCGCGCCCCACACCGCGGCCAGCCGGTAGTACCAGGGCTGCGCCAGGTTGGCGTTGGCGGCGACGTAGCGCACCGAGAAATCCAGTTGCAGCAACACGTAGCCGAGCAGGCCGAAGGCCAGCCAGGCGAAGCCGGCCTGGGCGTAGGCGGCCGGCCGCGCCACCGCCATCCAGGCGCGCTGGCCGCGCCAGGCACCGAGCAGCGGCAATACGGCCTGCACCAATGCCAGCAGCAGGGCCAGGATCAGCGCGCACTGGCCGAGTTCGGCGCTCATCGCGCGTCGTTCCCGGCGCGGTGTGGCGCGCTCGGCCTCATGGCCGTGCCGTCGCTGCAGCTGCCGCCGCGGTGTTGCCGACGTGGGCGCGCTCGGCATGCGCCTGCGCCATCGCGTCCTTCAGTTCCTGCGGCATGTAGGTCTCGTCGTGCTTGGCCAGCACTTCGGTGGCCACGAAGCGCGCGCCCTGCATCGAGCCGGTGGCGATCACCGCCTGGTTGTCGCGGAACAGGTCGGGCAGGATGCCGGTGTAGGCCACGGCGGTGGCGCCGGCCTTGTCGATCACGGTGAACTGCACCTGCAGCGCATCGGCGCTGCGCGTGATCGAGCCGGCCTTGACCATGCCGCCGAGCCGGAACACCCGGTAGTCCCTGGCCGCGCCGGCCTGCACCTGGCTGGGCGTGAACAGGTAGCTGACGTTGTGCTGCAGGGCCAGCACGAACAGGCCGGTGGCCAGCGCCGCGGCGCCGAGCAACAGCAGCACCAGCAGCAGGCGGCGCTTACGGGTGGGATGCATCGCGCGCTCCGTTGGTCGCAACGTTGCCGCGGGCACGGCGTGCCTGTTCGCGCGCCACTTGCGCACGGATGCCGGCGAGCAGGCGGCGCTGGCGGCGGCGCGGCAGCACGCTGTCCAGAATCAGCACCAGCAAGGCCAGTGCGTACGCGCTCCACACGTAGACGGCGTAGCCGCCCATCGCCCAGAACCCGCTCATGCCGCGTGTTCCGCAGGCAGCGGCACGACATCGGCGGGCGTCGCCGGCACCGGCGCGGCCTGCAACGCGATCGCACGCACCCAGGCCTTGCCGCGCTCCAGCGCCAGCAGGTCGGTGCGCATGCGCCCGCACAGGCTGGCGACGTAGTAGCACTTGCTGGCGACCACGCCGGTCAGCAGCGGCCACAGCATCGACAGCGGCATCGTCGACGGGCCGAGCACGCGCACCGTCGAGCCCTGGTGCAAGGTGTTCCACCACACCACCGAGTAATGCACGATCGGCAGGTTGATCAGCCCGACCAGCGCCAGCAGCGCGGCGGCGCGCGCGCCCTGGCGCGGATCGTCGATGGCACGGTGCAGGCCGATCACGCCCAGATACAGGAACAGCAGCACCAGTTCCGAGGTCAGCCGCGCGTCCCAGGTCCACCAGGTGCCCCACATCGGCCGGCCCCACAGCGAGCCGGTGCACAGGGTGACGAAGGTGAAGGCCGCGCCGATGGGCGCCGAGGCCATGCAGGCGATTTCGGCCAGTTTCACCCGCCACACCAGCGCGACCAGGCCGGCCAGGCCCATCGCGGCGTAGACGAACAAGCTCATCCACGCGCACGGCACATGCACGAAGATGATGCGGTAGGCATCGTGCTGCTGGTAATCCGGCGGCGCCAGCACCAGCCCGCCGTAACCCGCCACGGCGCCGAGCAGCAAGGCCGCGGCCAGACTCCACGGGCGCACGGCGCCGGCCGCGCGGTAGAAGGTCGGCGGCGCGCCGAGCCGGTGCAACCAGAGCGGGATCCAGGAACGCATGGTGGCCTTCAGCGGGCGAGGGGCGCGCTGCGCGGCAACGCCTGTACCGCGGCGGCGGCGTCGACCTGCAGCAGGCCGTCGCGCGTGCGGCTGGTGCGCAGCAGCAGGTCGTGCACGCTGCGCGCGTCCAGTTGCGGCGCCAGCGCCAGCAATAGCGCGACCACGCCGCTGACGTGGGCAGTGGCCATCGACGAGCCGGAAGTGAAGTCGTAGCCGCCGTTGGGCTGGGTGGTGAGGATGTCCTCGCCCGGCGCGCTGAGCACGCCCGCCGGCGCCGGGGCGGCGGCACTGCTGCGCACCACGATCACCCCGGGAATGCCGTCGGGAAACCCGTCCAGGCGGCCGTTGGGCGGCATCGCCGCGACCACGATGCGGCCCTCGCGCAGCAGCTGTTCCAGCAGCTTGCGCAGCAGCGGGTCGGCCGGGCCGCCGAGGCTGAGATTGATGATGCGGGTGCGGGTGTCGCCGATCGCCGCCAGCGCCTTGGCCAGGGTGAAGGAGTTGCAGCCGGCGCCGGCGCCGGGGCGCTGCGGATACCAGCAGGCCTTGTACACGTCGAGCATCGCCTTCGGCGCGATGCCGACGATGCCCTGGTGGTTGTTGCTGCCGGCGGCGATGATGCCGGCGACCTCGGTGCCGTGGTGGTCGCGATTGAACGCGCCCGGGTCGGCGGCGACCAGGTCGCGGGTGTTGCGCAGGCGCCCGCGCAGGTCCGGGTGCGCGGTGTCCACGCCGGTGTCGACGATCGCCACGTCCACGCCCTGGCCCTGGCTCAGCGCCTGCGCGGTGGCCGCGTTGGTGGCGGCGAAGCCGCGCTGCATGTCCACGTAGGGATCGTTGTAGCGCAGCGGCTGCGCCGGTGCGGCCGCAGCCTGGCTGTCGGTCGAATAGGTGCCGAAGTCCTGCAGCGGCTGCGACAGCGCCACCCGGTCGTCCTTGGCCAGTTGCGCCAGCAGCGCGGCGCGGTCGCTGCCCGGCGCCGGCTCCAGCACCACGCAGTACAGCCCCAGCGCCTTGATCGGCCAGCCGGCGACCTGACGCAGGCCGTAGCGCTTGTTCAGCGCGTCCAGGGTGGCGACCGCCTGGGTGCCGGCGCCGTAGTAGCGGGCGGAGGCGTAGCCGAGCAGGTTGGAGCCGGCGTGGCGGCTCGGCGCGGCCATCGGGTTGGCCACGGCGAGGACGATCTGGCGCTGGCTGTCCAGCGCCGGCGACGGATCCAGGCTGGGCGCCTTGGCGTCCGTGGCGGGCGCCGGATCGGCGACGGCCGCCGGCGCGGCATGGGCGCAGGCGCCAAGGCCCAGGCAGGCGAGGAGCAGGCTGGCGAGACGCAGCTTCATGGCGCGGCGATCGGCTCCGCCAGGCGGATGCCGGCGGTGGCGCGCAACTGCTGCACGCTGCGCTGCGGCTGCGCCGGCGACCCGGCCTGGGTCGGCACCACGGTGTAGGCGCCGGCCGCGTTGGGGCCGCCGATCACCCGCAGCTGCAGCTTGCGCAACAGCGCGTCCCAGTCGGCCAGGGTCATGCGCGCGTCCGGCACCACCCGGATCGCGTCGGCCGCCAGCGGCTGCGCGGCATCGCTGAGGGTGCGGTAGGCGGTGCTGCGTTCGTGCTCGGCGGACAGGCGCATGCCCAGCACGCCCAGGCCAACCGCCTGCAGCAGCGCGGCGGCGACCAGCGCCCGCGTGGTCCAGCTGGCGCGGCCGCGCTGCGGCGGCGCCTGCGGAACCGGCGCGTCCAGGCGCTGCAGCAGGCGCTGCAGCCCGGCCTCGGCGTCCACCGGCACGTCGCTGGGCAGGGTCATGGCCATGCGCAGGCGGCTCTGCTGGGCGAACTCGGCGCTGCAGTGCCGGCATTTGGCCAGGTGCGCGACCAGCCACTCGTTTTCGGCTTCCGTGGCGCTGTCCTGCAGCACCCACGGCATCAGGTCCCAGGCATGCGCGCACTCGTTGCCCGGCTCGTTGAAGCCCGTTTTCATCACGCGCTCTCCGTCAGCGTGGACGCATCGCCGGCCAATCCCGGCAACACGTTGCGAAGTTTGACCCGGGCGTGGAACAACCGGGCTTTGATGGTGCCCACCGGGCACTGCATGATCGCGGCGACCTCTTCCAGCTTGTGGCCAAGGCCGTAGACCAGTTCCACCACCAGGCGCTGGTCTGCCGACAGGCGTTCCAGGCCCTTGCCCAGCCAGTCGCGCAGCTCGCGGTCCTCGTCCGGGTCGGCCGCCGCGGCGTGGTCCTCGGCGGCCACGCCGTCGTCGATGGCGTCGTCGCTGTGGTGGCGGATCGCCTTGAGCCCGCAGCGGTAGGCGATGCCCATGATCCAGGTCGAGACCTGCGAATCGCCGCGGAAGTCGCCGGCCTTCTGCCAGACGATCCAGAAGCAGTCGTTGATCGCTTCCTCGATGATGTCCGGGCGCCGGGTCAGCCGCGACAGGAACCGGCACAGGCGCCCGTGGTAGGCGCGGTACAGGCGGGTCAGCGCCTCGCGGTCGCTGGCGGCCATGCGCCGGAGCAGCATGCGGTCGGTGGCATCGCCGAGCAGGTCGGTGTCGTTCATGGGAGCAGGTGTGGCAACGGGCACCGGTATGTGCCGGGGCGGCACGGAAAGGTTGCGCTGGCCTCAGAAGCTGCGGGAGACGCTGGCCACCCACGGCCACAGGCCGCGGTCGGCATAGCCGGTGCGGGCGTTGCTGAACACACGGTCTACCTCCAGGCTCCAGCGCCCGGCGTTCCAGATCAGCCCGGCGTGGCCGTAGCGATAGTGCGCCGTGTACTCCAGTCCGTACAGGGTCGGCGGCGCCTGGCTGACGCCGGCGCCCACCGACAGCGACAGTGGGCCGGTCAGCGGCTGGTGCGCGGTCAGGTCCAGCGCCCCGTACCAGCGCTGCTGCAGGCCGCTGTCGGGCATGCGGAAGGCGGCCAGCGACAGGCTCAGGCGGTCGCGGTAGCTCCAGCCCAGGCTGATCTCGTCGCGGTTGAACAGGCGGTTGGCGCGCGCGCCGGGGTAGCGGTACAGCAGCACCTCGGCCTGCAGTTGCCAGCTGTCGGACACGGTCCAGCTGCGCGACAGGCCGAGGCTGCTCATCAGCACCGTGCCCGGCGCGTCCAGCGCCACGCTGGCCGAGCCGCTCAGCGACCAGCCTGGCGCCGGCAGCCAGAACAGCGCGCCCTGCAGGGTCGGGGTCGCGCGGGTCACGGCGATGCCGCGGTCGACCAGTTGCGAGCTGATCCCGGCGGCGCCACCGATGTCGCCGGCCTTCGCCGCCGGGGCGTGCAGGGCGGCCAGCGCCAGGGCCAGCGCCGCGCCGGCGCACGGATGCGCTGACCGCCGAGTCGCGGTGCCCGTCCTGCAACGCTGGGCGACGGCGGGTGGCCGGGACGAGGCACCGCGGACGGCAGGCAAAAAACGCACGGTGACTCGATGCTCGCAGGTCAGGAATCGGGCACGGGCGCGGCACGCTGGCCGGCCCGTCGGGCGCCGAATATGACCGGATCGGGCAGCGAGTTCAATGCAGGCTGTGCAGGTAGGCGATCAGGTCCTGCAACTGCTTGGCATCGTCCAGGCCGTCGTACTTCATCTTGCCGCCGGGCAGCGCCTTGGACGCCGGTTGCGAGAGGTAGCTGCGCAGCTTGTCGTCGCTCCAGGTCCACTGGCTCTGCTTCATCGCGTCGGAGTAGGCGTAGTCCGGCACGCTACCGGCGCGGCGCCCGGCCACGCCGAACAGGGTCGGGCCCTTCTTGTTCTTGGCCGGCGCGGCGCTGTGGCATTCGGCGCATTCGCTGGCGAACACGCCGGCGCCGGGCATGCCGCCGGCGGCCTGGGCGGACGGCGCCACCACGGCGGCCAGCGGCAGCAGGCCGGCCAGCAGGGTGCGCAGGGGGAGGGCATGGGTGCGTTTCATGGGGGAAGCTCCGTGCGGGGGAATCAGAAAGCGAGGCTCAGGCTCAGCGCGAACTGGTTGAGGTCGCGCGGGCGGGTGACCGGGGTGGCCCCGAACACGTTGCCGGTGCTGCCGTTGAACTTGCTGAAACGGAACCAGGTCGCGGACAGGCGCAGGTTGGAGATCGACGAGTAACTGTCGTCCTTGCCGAACGGTGCCCACGAGGCGCTGATCAGGTTGCTGGTGGTGTCCGGCGCGCCGTACGGGCGGTAGCGGAATGGATCGTCCGAGCCGGTGTTGATGAAGTGCGCCAGCAGCAGGCTGTAGCTCTGCTTGTAGGTGTAGTTGAGGCTGATCGACTGGTCGCGCACGCTGGCCCGGCGCGGGCCGGCCAGGGCCGGGTTGGTCGGGTCGATCAGTGCGCTGCCGTAGCGGCGGCGCTCGTAGATGTTGAGGTAGCCGAGCTTGAGGATGTGCTCGCGGGTGCCCAGGAACTGGTAGTTGAGGTCGTAGCCGAGGTCGGTGAAGTCGTCGCGCGGGCCGGTGCTGCGCGGCAGCTGCCGGCGCGTGGTCAGCGCGACCACGCCGGCGGAGAAGAACTGCCGCTTGAGGTCCTTCATGTAGCTCAGGCGCAGGTAGCCGGTGTCGCTGAGCTTGCCGGGATCGCCGCCGATGGCGTAGCCCAGATCGTCCTGGGTCGACACCGGCAAGGCGGTGTAGGTGCCGACCTCGCCGTACCAGTTGCGGTCGTACAGGCCGTAGACGCTGGTGCCGATCACCCGGTTGGACAGCGACGACTGGTTGAGCAGGGTGGTCGAACTGGCATAGGCCGAGGCCGGACCCAGGCCGGAGGCGTTGGGCAGCATGCCGATCGGATCCTGGCTGCCGGGATTGTTGTTGACGCTGACGCCGAGCAGGGTGTCCTTGCCGCCGAGCTGGAAGCTCTTGACCACCGCGCGCACGTCCACGTTGTCCAGGCGCGTGGTGTAGTCGTTCTTGCCGTTGTTGGTCCTGGCGACCTTGACGTAGCCGCCGACGTTGTCGGTGATGCGTCCGGCCAGGTACAGGTCGGCTTCGCTGAAGCGGGTGCGGCTCTCGCCGCGCGCCGGCACGCTGCGGGTGGCGGTGAGCTGCGCGGAGACCGGGATCTTGGTGCCGTTGCCGTCGCTGTCGGTGTAGCCGCCGAGCTTGAAGCGCATGCCGTACGGGGTCAGCGCCGGGCCGTAGGCGCCGATGTGGCAGTCGGCGCAGGACGAGCCGGTCTGCCGCGCGAATGCCGGCACCGCGGCCGCGCGCGGGCTCAGCACCAGCAGCAGCGAACCGAGCGCCGACCACAGCAGCGCCTGCTCGGCGCCGCGCGTCCTGTCGCTGCGGGAGAAGGTGGAGGGGGACGACGGAGCCTGATGCATGCGGAAAGTCCTTTGGCGGGCGGGTGGGGGCGGCGACGGACGCAAACGGGGAAGGAAGACGCGGCTCAGCGGCGGCGCAGGAACGGCAGCATCCGTTGCAGCACCGCGTCGCGGCGGACGAGGTGGTGCCACAGCGCCGCGCCGATGTGCAGCAGGATCAGGCCGAGCAGCAGCCAGGCCGCGTCCACGTGCCAGGCGCCCAGGGTGTCGGCGAGATCGGGATCGGGCGCGACCAGCTCCGGCAGCGTCGCGCCGAACAGATGCACCGGCTTGCCCATCGATTGGCTCAGCGCCCAGCCCAGCACCGGCAGGGTCAGCAGCAGCGCGTACATCACCACGTGGGTGGCGCCGGCCAGCAGGCGCATCAGCGCCGAACCGGCCTCCGGGTCGTGGCGCTTGCCCAGGCGCATCCGCAGCACGACGCGCAGGCAGAACAGGCCGAGCACGAACAGACCGAAGTGGCGATGGCCTTCCAGCAGCCACTGCCGCCACATGCGGCCTTCGACCTCTTCGCGCAGCAGGATCAGCCCCGCCGCCAGCACCAGGCACAGCACGGTGAGCCAGTGCAGCCACACCATCGGCCGCGGCAACGCGGCCGATGCGGCAGCGGGGGACACAGGTGGTTTCGGAGCGGCCGGCGTGGGCGAGGTCATGGCGGTACGCGGTGTCCTTGGGGCAACGAAGTGGGCGCAGCCCGATGCCGGCGGGGCATCGCGGCAGCGGTGTTCGTCGATGGGTGCCGGTGCTGCGGCGAAAGGTTGCGTCGCGCGGCGCGTCGGCCTCGCGCAACCTTTCCGCAGACCGGCGGCACTCAGCCTGGACACTCCGATGTGGAGCCCGGTCGGGCACTCTGATGGCAATCGAACGAATCCAGTTGCGGACGCACGGCGATGCGCGCGGGCAGCTCGTGGCGCTGGAACAACAGCGCGACGTGCCTTTCGACATCCGCCGCGTGTACTACCTGTTCGCCACCCGCAACGGCGTGCACCGCGGCCAGCACGCGCACCGCCATCTCAACCAGTTGGCGGTGGCGCTGCACGGTTCGGTGTCGTTCCTGCTCGACGACGGCAGTGGACCGATGCAGGTGGTGCTGGACGATCCGCGGCAGGGCCTGCTGCTCGGCAGCATGGTCTGGCGCGATCTCTACGACTTCAGCGAGGACTGCGTGCTGATGGTGCTCGCCGACCAGGCCTACGATCCCACCGACTACATCTTCGACTACGACGAGTTCCTGCGCGAAGCCGCGGGCCTGCGCCGCCAGGAGGCCTGAAGCCATGGCACGTCCCCTGGTCATCGTCGGCGCCGGCGAACTGGCGCAGATCGCCTGCGAGTACTTCACCCACGACAGCGACTACGCCGTGCTGGCCTTCAGCGTGGAGCGCGACTACCTGTCCACGCCGACCCTGGCCGGCCTGCCGGTGGTGGCCTACGAGGAACTCGAGCAACGCTATCCGCCGTCGCAGGTGGAGGTGTTCGTGGCGATTCCCGCCAGCGGCCTCAACCGGTTGCGCACGCGCTTCTACCTGGACGCCAAGCGCCGCGGCTACCGCATGGCCAGCTACGTCAGTTCGCAGGCCTTCGTCTGGCGCAACGTGGAACTGGGCGAGCACTGCTTCGTGTTCGAGCACAACGTGCTGCAGCCGTTCACCCGCATCGGCGCCAACTGCATCCTGTGGAGCGGCAACCACGTCGGCCACCGCACGGTGATCCATGACCACGTGTTCGTGGCCTCGCATGCGGTGATTTCCGGCTACTGCGAGATCGGCGCGGGTAGCTTCGTCGGGGTCAACGCCACGCTGAGCGACCGGGTCAAGGTGGCCGCCGACAACGTGATCGGCGCCGGCGCGCTGCTGACCCGCGACACCGAGCCGGGACGCGTCTACGTCGGTGCGCCAGCGCGGGCGGTGGCCGGCAAGTCCAGCTTCGACGTGGACCTGTGAGGCACATGTTCGCCTGGCACAAACGCGGTCTTGTCTTCGACACCGCACGCGATGGCGTCGGCGGCTGGATGCGGCATTCGGCGCTGACGCCCACGCCGCTGCGCCTGGATGCCGAGCGTCTGCGCATCTACGCCGGCTTTCGCGACGACGCCGGGGTCAGCCGCATCGGCTACGTCGACGTGCGCGCCGACGATCCGACCCGGGTGCTGGGCGTCAGCGCAGCCCCCGTACTGGACATCGGCCGCGACGGCTGTTTCGACGACAACGGCATGATCCTCGGCGACGTGGTGCACGGGCCGGACGGTCTCTACATGTTCTACGTCGGCTTCCAGCAGGTGGCGAAGGCCAAGTTCCTGGCCTTCACCGGCCTGGCGGTGTCCACCGACGGCGGCGACACGTTCCAGCGCCGCCAGGACACGCCGCTGCTGGACCGCGCGCCGGGCCGCAGCACCATCGCCGCGGTGCATTCGGCGCGCTATCGCGCTGGCCGCTGGCAGCTCTGGTACGCGGTGGGCGACGACTGGGAATGGCTCGGCGGCACGCCGTATCCGCGCTACCACATCCGCTGCGTGGAGACCGACGATCTGCAGGCGATCCCGCGGCAGGACACCGTGTGCCTGCAACCGCAAGGCGACGAATACCGTATCGGCCGCCCGCGGGTGTACCGGCACGATGGCCGCTATCTGATGTGTTTCACCCACGGCAGCCGCGCTGGCGCCTATCTGCCGGGCATGGCAATCAGCGACGACGGCCGCCACTGGCAGCGCTGCGACGCGGCGCTGGGCCTGCCGCTGTCGGCCGATGGCTGGGATGCGCGCACGCTGTGCTATCCGGCACTGATCCGCCATGATGAGCGGCTGTTGCTGTTCTACAACGGCAACGACATGGGCCGCGACGGCTTCGGCGTGGCCGAGGCGGTGCTGCCCGCTGGCACCGTCTGGGAGGATGACGATGCTGTCGGTTAGGGCCTACACCGCGGCCGACGCACCGCTGTGGGATGCCGTGGTGGAGGCCTCGCGCAACGGCAATCTGCTGCACCGGCGCGGCTACATGGAGTATCACGCGGCGCGCTTCGTCGATGCCTCCTTGCTGGTCGAGGATGCCGGCACGCCGGTGGCGGTGTTCCCGGCCAACCGCGACGGCGACGTGGTGACCAGCCATGCCGGACTCAGCTATGCCGGTCTGCTGTCGACCCACGCGCTGCGCGCGACGGCGACGTTGGAGGCGTTCGAACGTATCGCGGCGTACTACCGCGCCGCCGGCATGCGCTCGCTGCTGTACAAGGCAGTGCCGCATCTGTTTCACCGTAGTCCGGCGGAGGAGGACCTGTACGCGCTGCATCGGCTGGGGGCGCGTCTCTACCGTCGCGACCTGTCCTCGGCGGTGCCGCTGCGTGCGCCGCCGCGCTTCGCCGCCGCGCGCAAGCGTTCGGTGGCCAAGGCGCGTCGCGCCGGGCTACGCGTGCAGCGCGTGGACGACCCGGCACCGCTGCATGCGCTGCTGGGCGAGGTCCTGCAACGCCACGACGCGCGTCCGACCCACAGCCTGGAGGAAATGCGCCTGCTGTGCGCGCGCTTCCCGGCGCAGATCGTGCCGTATGAAGTCCGCGACGGCGCGGAACTACTGGCCGGCACGCTGGTGTACGACTTCGGCCACGTCGTCCACACCCAATACCTGGCCTGCTCGGAGCAGGGCCGCCGCGCCGATGCGCTGAGCCTGCTGCTGGCCGAGCTGATCGAGCAGGTCTACGCCCAGCGCGACTTCCTCAGCCTGGGCATTTCCACCGAGCAGCAGGGCCAGGTGCTCAATACCGGCCTGGTCGAGCAAAAGGAGCGCTTCGGCGCGCGCGCGGTGGTTCACGATTTCTACCGTTGGGAGTTGCAATGAGCCTGCCGCCGGCCAGCGTGCCGTTCCTGGATCTGCGCGCCAGCAACGCGCGCTATGCCGACGAGCTCAAGGCCGCAGCGGCACGGGTGATCGATTCGGGCTGGTATGTGCTCGGCGAGGAGTTGGAGGCGTTCGAGCGCGAGTTCGCCGCCTACTGCGGCACCGCTCACGCCATCGGCGTCGGCAACGGCATGGACGCGCTGACCCTGATCCTGCGCGGCTACCGTGCGCTGGGCCGGCTGCACGAAGGCGACGAGGTGCTGGTGCCGGGCAACACCTTCATCGCCAGCTTCCTGGCGATCAGCGAGAACCGGCTGCGGCCGGTGCCGCTGGAGCCGGAGGCGGCCAGCTTCAATCTGGATCCGGCGCAGGTGGAGCGGGCAATCGGCCCGCGCACCAGGGCGATCCTGGCGGTGCACCTGTACGGGCAGCTGGCGGACATGGCCGCACTGCGTGCCATCGCCGAGCGCCATGGGTTGCTGCTGCTTGAGGACGCGGCGCAGGCGCACGGCGCGCGCCGCGACGGCCGCCATGCGGGCAGCTTCGGCGATGCCGCCGGCTTCAGCTTCTTCCCAGGCAAGAACCTGGGCGCGTTGGGCGACGGCGGCGCCGTGACCACCGACGACGCCGAACTTGCGGCGCAACTCCGCGTCCTGCGCAACTACGGCTCGGACATCAAGTACCGGCATCTCGTGCAAGGCGTGAACTCGCGCCTGGACGAGCTGCAGGCGGCGCTGTTGCGGGTCAAGCTGCGCCACCTGGACGCCGATATCGCCGCGCGCCGCGCGATCGCCCAGCGCTATCTCGACGGCATCGCGCATCCGCAGATCGCCGTGCCGCAGGTGGCCGACCCGGCCGCGCATGCCTGGCACCTGTTCGTGGTGCGCTGCGCGCAGCGCGACGCGCTGCAACGGCATCTGCAGGCCCAGGGCGTGCACTGCCTGGTGCACTACCCGACGCCGCCGCATCGGCAGCCGGCCTATCCGGAACTGGCCGCCCTGCAGTTGCCGCTGTGCGAGCGCTTGGGTGCCGAGGTGTTGAGCCTGCCGATCGGCCCGACCCTGGACGCTGCGGCCGTGGCGCAGGTGATCGATGCCTGCCAGCGTTTCGGGGATGTGGCGGCATGAATGTGCTGCGCAGCGGCGTGTACAGCGGCGTGGCCACCGCGGCCAAGCTGCTGTCCGCGTTGCTGGTGCTGAAGCTGGTGGCGGTGTACGCCGGCCCGGCCGGGGTCGCCCGGCTCGGCCAGTTCACCAGCCTGATGTCGCTGCTGGCGGTGGTGGCCGGCGGCGGCATCGGCGCCGGCGTGGTCAAGTACGTGGCCGAGTACCGCGACGATGCGCCGGCACTGGCCCGACTGCTCGGTAGCGCACTCGGCTACGCCTGCGTCGCCGCGGTCGCGATGGGCGTGGCCGCGCTGCTGTGCAGCCGCCTGATCGCCGAGCGCCTGCTCGGCGATACGCAGTACCAGCCGCTGATCTGCGTGCTGGCGGTGGCGCAGCTCGGCATCGCGCTGGCCAACTACATCCTGGCGGTGGTCAACGGTTTCATGGACGTGCGCCGGCTGGCCTTCGTCCAGGTGGCCGGCGCGGTGCTGAGCGTGCTGCTGGTGGCCGCGCTGGCGCACGGCATGGGCCTGTCCGGGGCGCTGCTGGGCCTGGTGCTGGGGCAGGTGGCCTGGCTGTGCGCCGGGGTGCCGGCGCTGCGACGCAGCCCGTATTTCCGCCGCGAGATGCTGCGCATCCGTTTCGATCCGGCGATGGTGCGGCGACTGGCCGGCTTCTCGGTCATGACCCTGGCCTCCGCGCTGCTGCCGCTGCTGGTCAACATCGGCGTGCGCGATCATCTGGCCGGCCAGTTCGGCTGGCAGCAGGTCGGTTACTGGCAGGCGGTGAGCCGCGTGTCCGATGCCTATCTGCTGTTCTTCACCACCGCCATCAACGTCTACTACCTGCCAAAGCTGGCGGCGCTGCATACGCGGCAGGCGCTGTGGCAGGAACTGCGCGGTGCCTACCGCTACGTGCTGCCGGCGGTGCTCCTCGCCGCAGCGGCGGTGTACCTGTGCCGCGACTGGATCACCCGGCTGCTGTTCTCCGCCGATTTCGCCGCCGCGTTGCCGCTGTACGCGCCGCAGCTGCTCGGCGACGTGCTCAAGATCGCCTCCTTCGTGCTGTCCTACCTGATGCTGGCCAAGGCGATGACGCGGCTGTTCGTGCTCTCCGAATGCCTGTTCGCCGCCAGCTACCTCGGCCTGGTGGTGCTGTTCACCGCGCGCATGGGCCTGATTGGCGCGGTCTACGCGTTCGCCTGCAACTATGCGCTGTACCTGGTGTTCAACATGCTGGTGGCGCGCCGCTACCTGCGAGGACTGGGCTGATGGACGCAACGTATACCCCGACGCCGCTGCCGCTGGTGTCGGTGCTGATTCCGGCCTACAACCACGCGCGCTTCGTGCAGCGCTGCTTGGACAGCGTGCTGGAAGACCCGTACCCGAACAAGGAACTGGTGATCGTCGACGACGGCTCCAGCGACGGCACCGCCGAGCGCATCGCCGAATGGATCGCGCAGCACGGCGACAGATTGCACGTGCGCTTCTGGCCGCGCGAGAACCTCGGCATCGCCGCCACGCTCAACCACCTGGTGGCGATGGCGCGCGGCGAGTTCCTGCGCCTGGGGGCCAGCGACGACTATCTGCTGCCTGGCGGGCTGGGCGTACAGGTGGCCTACCTGGGCGCGCATCCGCACAAGGCCGCGGTGATCGGCGACGCCATCGTGGTCGACAGCCAGGGCCGCACCGTGCACCAGAGCAGCATGCGCGACCTGCACGGCGTGGACAAACGCCTGTACCTGAGCGAGGCCGGCATCCGCCGCGCGGTGATCCGGCACTGGGCGGTGAGCGGGGCGGTGGCGCTGGTACGGCGCAGCGCGCTGCAGCCGGGCGCCGAATGGGACGAGGGCCTGCGCATCGAGGACTGGGACTTCTTCCTGCGCCTGGTCGCGCGCGACGCGCTGGGTTTCCTGGACGTGGCGGTCTGCGCCTACCGCGTGCACGACCACAACGCCAGCCGCACCCGGCATCTGCCCAGCCGCCTGGCCAACCTGGCCGAGTCGCGGCAGGTGGCCTTGCGCCGCGCACGCTTGTTCGACCCGGCCTGCCGCACCCTGCTGCACGCGCAGGCACACTACATCGCCGCCAAGATCGCGTTCCTGCGGCGCAGCCCGCTGACGCTGGGCGGGCATCTGCTGGCGCATGCGTGGCTGTCGCTGTTGGCGCGGCTGCGCCAGGGCGGCCAGTCGGCATTGATCGAGCGCGCATGAGCCGGCTGCTGCGCCTGCCGTCGGCGTACTTCGGCCTGCCGCTGCTGCTGAGCTGCGCGCTGACCCTGCTCACCTTCGACCTGCCGCCCGGATATCTCGCCGGCATCGCATTGCTGGCCGCCGTGGCGCTGGCGACGCTGGGCCTGGATGCGCTGCTCGGCATCCGCCTGCCGCCGCTGATGGCGTTCCGGTCGCGCGAGTACGCCGGCACGCGCGAGGCCTTCGTCGCGCTCGGCCTGGCCGCCGCGGTGGGGCTGTTCTGCCTGCTGGACCTGCTGCTGTTCCCGATCCCGTTGCTGCACAACCCCTCCGCCTACGCCGACCTGGGCCCGCTGCAGGCGCACGTGCGGCATGTGTCGAACATGTGCTGGATCCTGCCGCCGATCGGCCTGCTGTGCGTGCGCGAGCGCAGCGTGCGCAATGCGCTGCTGCTGGCCGGCTTCGCCTTCCCGGTGCTGGTGATCGACCGCAACCGCCTGTTCGCGGCAGTGTTCAGCGTCGGCCTGTTGCTCTTGCTGCGCCGCCACCCGACGCGGCCGCTGCCGTGGAAACGGGTACTGGCGCTGCTGTGCGCCGGCGCCGCCGCATTCTCGCTGTTGGGCACGCTGCGTTCCGGCTCGCTGGATTCGGTGGCGCTGCCGTTCGGCGCGCTGTACCGGGCCGCACCGCAGGGCATCAAGTGGCTGCTGCTGTACATCGGCGCCGGCCCGTACAACTTCGGCGCGCTGCTCAGCAAGGGCTACGCCAACGCCAGTTTCCTGATCAACCAACTGGTGCCGCTCAGCGGTTCCATCGCCACCGCCGGGACCGGCATCCCGCTGGATGCGCCGAACATCAATGTTGGCACCGAGTTCCTGCCGTTCCTGCTGGCCGGCGGTCCCGGCGCCGCGCTGGCGGCGATGCTGGCGCTGTACGCGGCGCTGCTGTGGAGCGTGCGTCTGCTCGGACGCGGCGTGGCGCTGTTCAACCTGCTGGTGTTCCTGCGCATCGCCTACGCCTGCGTGATGTCGCCGTTCGCGCCGCAGGCGTTCACCTGGACCAATGCCGGCTTCGTCGCGCTGTGCCTGCTGCTGCACGCCTGCAGCGCCTTGCTGCCGAACCGCCGCGAGTCCGCCGCGGACGCGGCCCTGCCTTCCGTTTCCCCGAGATCCCCGCTGCCATGACCGACACCGCCATGCCCCAAGACGAAATCTACCTGCTCGACCTGTGGCGGATCCTGCGGCGCGAATGGCGCTGGTGCCTGCTGCCGCTGCTGCTGGCATTGGCGCTGGCGGCGTTGTTCCTGCACGGTGCAACCCGCCAGTGGCAAGCGACCGCCTGGGTACAGGTCGGCGAATTCGGCCCGACCCCGGCCGGGCGCGACCCCAAGCTGGAGCCGTTCCAGCGGGTGATCGACCGGATCAAGACCCGGCAGTTCCAGGAACAGGTGCTGCACAGCGCCGGCGTGGCCCTGGACAGCCGCCAGGCCGCGCTGTACCGCGACAGCCTGAAGCTGGATCCCGACCCGTACGCCAACCTGATCCAGTTGACCCTGCGCGCGCAATCGCCGCAGCAGGCGCGACAACTGGCCACGGCCACCATCGCGCAGTTGCAGGCGCTGCACCGGCGCATTCAGGCCAGTCCGCTGCAGCAGGCCACCGCGCGGCTGCAGGAGCTGGCCGCGGACATCGCCGCCACCCAGGCCGAGCGCGACCGCCTGCTGCAGCAGCAACGCGAAGGCCGCGGCAGCGTCGAGCAGCAATTGCTCGGCAACATGCTGCTGTCGGAGAAGACCTCCACGCTGCGCGGCCTCAAGGCCGAACGCGAGGATCTGCTCGGCCGGCTCGGCACGCGCTACACCTACGACACCTCGGCGCCCTGGGAGACCTACGTGCCGCCGCGCGCGGCGTTTCCCAACCCGGTGCTGGTGCTGGCGGCGGCGCTGCTGGCCGGGCTCGGCGGCGGCGTACTGGCCGCGGTGGCGCGCGATGCGCTGCGCCGGCGGCAGGCGCGGCCGACAGGGGCGAGCGTCGCCGCCGCATAACAGCAGCTCGTCGATTCAACCAAACGGCGCTGCCGCCGCACCTACCTGCAGTACCGCGCGCTCGATACGCGCGGATTCCGACAAGGGCAGGGCAGTGGAGAGGTGCAGGTGACAGCGAATGGCAAGGCGGGTGCAACGGCGCACACGACCACTCTGGACCCGGTGCGGTTGCTGGACACGCAACGCGCCTTCGACAGCGTGGCCGCCGATTACGACGGCCCGCGCGGCAACAACGCGCTGATCCAGCGCATGCGCACCACCCTGTGGGACACGGTGGCGACGCAGTTGCCGGTCGGCTCGCGGCTGGTCGATCTGGGCTGCGGCACCGGCCTGGACGCGCACGCCTTCGCCCAGCGCGGCTACCGCGTGCTGGCCACCGACTGGTCGCCGCAGATGGTGGAGCGCACCCGCGCCCGCGCGCAGGATCCCAGTCTGCGCGGCCGACTCAGCGTGGCCCATGTCGGCATCCAGCAACTGGATCTGCTCGACGGCGAGTTCGACGGCATGTACTCCAACTTCGGCCCGCTCAACTGCGCGCCGGACCTGCCCGACGTCGCGCGCCACTGCGCACGGCTGCTGCGCCGCGACGGCCGCCTGGTGTTCTCGGTGATCGGTCGCCTGTGCCCGTGGGAGTTGGGCCACTACCTGCTGCGCGGCCGCCTGCGCCGTGCCGCCGTGCGCGCCGCACGTGGCGCCACCGCCGTGGGCATGAACGGGCACACGATCTGGACCTGGTACTACTTCCCACGCGAGTTCTACCGCGCGTTTTCGCCGCATTTCGCGCTGGAGTCGTACCGCGCGCTCAGCCTGTGCCTGCCGCCGCCGTACCTGGTCGACCACTACCAGCGCCATCCGCGCCTGGGCGAGGCGCTGGGCCGCTTCGACGACCGCATCGGCGGCTTGCCGCTGCTGCGCGACATGGGCGATCACTTCCTGATCGTGATGCGCAAGCGCTGAGCATGACCGCGTCTGCCGCCCCCATCGACCTCTGCCTGGAGGGTGCGCGCGTCGCGCACGCCTGTGGGGCGGTGCACGCGCCGCTGGCGCTGCGCGCCGGCCGGATCGCCGCGGCGGCCACGCCGGCCGCGCTGCGCATCGATCTGCACGGGCAGTTGGTGCTGCCCGGCTTGATCAACGCCCACGAGCATCTGCACGTCAATGCGGTGCCGCCGCTGCCGCAGGCTGCGCCGTTCGCCAACAGCTATGCCTGGATCGACGCCTTCGCCGCGCATTTCCGCACGCCGGCGGTGACCGCCGCGCTGGCCCTGCCCAAGTCGCTGCGGCTGCGCCATGGCGGGCTGAAGAACCTGCTGGCCGGGGTGACCTGCGTGGCCCACCACGATCCCTGGCATGCCGCGCTGGATGCGGCCGACTTCCCGGTGGCGCTGCTGCGCGAGTTCGGCTGGAGCTACACCTTGCACGGCCCCGACTACGGACCGCCGCTGGCACGGAGCTTCGCCGCGGCGTCCGCCGCCGGCTGGCCGTGGATGATCCACCTGGCCGAAGGTACCGACGCGGTGGCCGCCGGCGAACTCGCCGAGCTGGAGCGGCGCGGCTATCTGGCGGACAACACGGTGCTGATCCACGGCGTGGGCCTGGGCGCGGACGACGTCGCCCGCGTGCTCACGTGCGGCGCGGCGGTGGTGTGGTGCCCGAGCAGCAACCTGACCCTGCTCGGACGCACCCTCGATCCGCAGCGCCTGAGCGCGGCCGGGCGCCTGGCGCTGGGCAGCGATGCGCGGGTCAGCGGCGGCCGCGACCTGCTCGAGGATCTGCGCCTGGCTGCCACCCACGGCCTGGACGCGACCCAGGCACTGCGCCTGGCCACGACCGCCGCGGCCGACATCCTGCGCATGCCGGATCGCGGGCATCTGGCGCCGGGCGCACACGCCGATCTGCTGATCGTCGCCGACCGTGGCGGGGCGCCTGCCAACAGCCTGGTCGGGCTGCCGCGCAGCGCATTGCGCGCGGTGGTGCGCGACGGGCGGCCGCGGATCGCCGATCCAGATTTCGCCGCGTGGTTCGCTGCCGCCGGCGTGGACACGGTACCGGTGACGCTGGACGGGACCCCCAAGCTGCTCGCAGTGGAGCTGGCCGACCCGACGCTGCTCGCGCTGGAGCCGGGCCTGGAACTTCACGTTGCGCCACCGCGTTCACACACGACACAACTGTCGCAGGAATGCCCGGCATGAGCGCGATCCCGACCCTCGATCCGCTGGCCGCCTATGCGCTGTGGGCGGACAGCTACCCGGCGCAGGCGCACAACCCGGTGATGCAGGCCGAGCAGCGCGCCATGCTGGCCTTGCTGCCGTCGTCGTTGCGCGGCCAGCACGTGCTCGATGCCGGCTGCGGCAGCGGCCGCTACCTGCTGCATGCGCTGCAGCGTGGCGCCGGCCACGTCACCGGCGTGGACCTGTCGCCACAGATGCTGACGCGCGCCGCGCAGGAACTGGGCGACGTCGATACCGGCCGCTACACGCTGCGCGAAGGCCGCCTGGAGGCCTTGCCGCTGGCCGATGCCAGCGCCGACCTCAGCCTGTGCGCGCTGGCGCTGGGGCACCTGCCGCAGCTGCCGCCGGCCCTGGCGGAACTGCGCCGGGTCACCCGGCCCGGCGGTTGGGTGCTGTGCAGCGACGTGCACCCGATCGGCCCGGCGCTGGGCTGGCGCCGCGACTTCAAGGCCGGTGGCCAGCGCTACGCGGTGCGCCACACCCAGCACCTGTACAGCCACTGGCACGCCGCCTGCGCCGCGCTCGGTCTGGCCATCGACGCGGTCAGCGAACCGATGCTCGACCCGGCGGACATCCCCGCCGGCGCCCATTTCGATCCCGCTGCATTGCAGGTGCCGGTGGCCCTGGTGCTGCGCCTGCGGCGCCTGCCGTGACCCCCGTCCTGCGTTCGCCCCGTATGTCCTCCACACCCAACACGCTGCTGGTCAATCCCACCATCGCCAAGCCGTCCAGCGCCCGCTTTCCGCTGTCGCTGCTGAACCTGGCGGCGGCGCTGGATCGCACTGGCGACAGCCGCATCATCGACGGCAACGTCGACCGCGACTTCATCGACCGCAGCCTGCAGGCGCTGCAGGAGCAGCGCTTCGATGCGGTCGGCATCAGCGTGATGGGCGGGCCGCAACTGGCGCCGTCGATCGCGCTGTCGCAGGCCATCCGTGCGCGTTTCCCGGCGCTGCCGATCGTGTGGGGCGGCTATTTTCCCACGCTGTACCCGGACACCGCGCTGGCCGCGCCGTACGTGGACTACGCGATCCGCGCGCAGGGCGAGGACACCTTGCCGGAACTGCTGGCCGCCTTGCGTGGCGAGGGGCCGACGCTGGCGCAGGTCGATGGGCTGTCCTGGAAGCACGACGGCGCCGTGGTGCACAACCGCAACCGCGCGTTCCAGCGCGGCGACGCGCTGCCATCGCTGCCGTACGAGAAACTCGGCGAACCGCGCCGCTATCTCGGCCGTACCTTCCTCGGCCGCCGCACCGCCTCGCACCAGGCCGCGCTGGGTTGCCGCTTCCGCTGCACCTTCTGCGGGGTGGCGGCGATGTTCGGCGGCGCCACCGCCTTGCCGACCGCGGCCCGCCTGGAACGCGAGCTGGGCTATCTGAAATACGGCCTGGGCGCGGACTCGATCCAGTTCTTCGACCACAACTTCTTCGACCGCGAAGCCGACATGATCCCGCTGCTGGAGGTGATGGCGAAGCTGGAACTGCCGTGGTGGTGCTACGCCCGCGCCGACGCGCTGCTCAACCTGTCCGAGAGCACCTGGAAACTGGTGCGCAAGAGCCGCCTGCGCATGGCCTACATCGGCGCCGAGTCGCCGAGCGGGGCGATGCTCAAGGAGATCCGCAAGGGCACGCGCCCGGACCAGACCCTGGAAGTGGCTGAACTGTGCCGGCGCAACGGGGTGATTCCGGAGCTGTCGTTCATGGTCGCGCCGCCGCAGGACAGCGAGCGTGAGACCGAGCAGACCTTCGAGTTCATCCGCGAGCTGAAGCGGATCAACCCGCAGTCGGAAATCATCGTCTACGTGTACACGCCGCTGCCGGACAGCAGCCGCCACGAGAAGGACCGCGGCCGCCGCGCCGGCACACCCTTGCTCGACCGCGACGGGGTGCCGGTGCAGTTCCCGCGCACACCGGAGGAATGGGCCCAGCCGCAGTGGGTGGACTACGCCTGCCACGCCGATGCGCCCTGGCTCACCGATGCGCTGCGCCAGCGCATCCGCGATTTCGTCACCGTGCTCGGCTGCCGCTATCCCACCGCGCAGGACCAGCGCTCGCCGGGCTGGGCCAAGCGCGGCCTCAGCGCGCTGGCCGCGTGGCGCTACCGCTACCGGCGCTACGACCGGCCATGGGAACTGAACCTGGCCAACCGGCTGGTGCGCCTGCACCGGCCGCAGGTATCCGGGATCTGAGCATGGACGGCAACGTCGACCGCGCCGTGCATGCCGTGCAACTCAACTTCGTGCCGTTGCCGGACGGGGTGACGCCGGAGCAGGCCTTCGCGCTGTGGCCATCGCTGGCCGACATCGCCGAGGCGGTGGCCAGCGCCGGCACCCGCGTCTCGGTGATCCAGGCCGCCGCGGTCGATGCGCGACTGCAGCGCAACGGCGTGAACTATCACTTCGTGCGCCGTGCCGAGACCGGGCGCCGGCGCCATCTGCGCCGCATCGCCGCGCTGCTGGCCGAGCTGGAGGCCGACGTGGTGCACGTGCACGGCCTGCAGTTCGCGCGCGAGGCGGCGACGCTGGCGCGCTGGCGGCCGTCGCTGCCGATCCTGCTGCAGGACCACGCCAACCGTCCGCCGCGCTGGTGGCGGCGGCCGCAGTGGCGGCGCTGGTACGCCGCCGCCGCCGGCATCGCCTTCACCTCGCTGGAGCTGGCGCGCGGTTTCGTCGGCGCCGGACTGTTCGCCGGATCCACGCGCCTGTTCGCCATTCCCGAATCCAGTTGCCGCTTCACTCCCGGCGAGCGCGACCAGGCGCGCCGCGACAGCGGGCTGCATGGCGCGCCCTGCGTGCTGTGGGTCGGCCATCTGAGCGAGGGCAAGGATCCGCTCACCGTGCTCGACGGCATGGCCCGCGCCAGCGAGCAACTGAGCGGGCTGCAGTTGTTCTGCGCGTTCGGCGATGCGCCGCTGCTGCCGGTGGTGCAACAGCGCATCCAGGCCGATCCGCGGCTGGCCGGCCGCGTGCACCTGCTGGGCCGGGTGGAGCACGCGCAGATCCAGACCCTGATGCGCGCGGCCGACCTGTTCGTGTCCGGCAGCCTGGGCGAGAGCTGCGGCTACGCGGCGCTGGAGGCCTATGCCTGCGGCACGGTGCCGGTGTTGACCGACATCCCGGCGTTCCGTGCGCTCAGCGACGGCGGCCGGGTCGGCGCGCTGTGGCCGTGCGGCGACGCCGAACGCCTGGCCACCGCGCTGCTGCAGGCCTCGCGCGACGGGCCTTCGCGAGCGCTGGTGCGCGCGCATTTCGATGCGCAGCTGTCGTTCGCGGCAGTCGGCCGGCGCTGGGCGCGCGCCTATGCGCAGTTGCTCGGTGCCACGTCGCGGAGCGCGGCATGAAGCTGGCCCTGGTGGTGCCGGGCGGCGTCGACCGCAGCGGCGAGTACCGGGTGATTCCGGCCTTCCTGAGCCTGATCGAGCGGCTGGCGCGCGTGCATGAATTACACGTCTTCGTGCTGCACCAGGAACCGCTGCCGGCGCAATGGGACCTGCTGGGCGCGCGGATCCACAACATCGGTGCGGCGCGTACGCGCTGGCGGGCGATCGCCGCGATCCGCGCCGAGCACCGCCGCGCGCCGTTCGACGTGGTGCAGTCGCTGTTTTCCGGCCACTGCAGCCTGATCGCGGTGGCGGCAGCGCGCTGGCTGCGGCGGCCGAGCCTGGTGCACATCGCCGGCGGCGAACTGGTCGCACTGCATGCGATCGGCTACGGCGGCCGGCGCAAATGGCAGGGGCGGCTGCGCGAGGCGCTGGTGTTGCGCCTGGCGAGTGCGGTGACCGCCGCCAGTGCGCCCATCCTCGACAGCTTGCGGGCGTTGGGCATCGCCGCCGAACGCGTGCCCCTGGGCGTGGACCTGCGCGCCTGGCCGCCGCGCCCGCCGCGCGCGCGGGGGGAGGGCCCGGCGCGGCTGCTGCACGTGGCCAGCCTCAATCCGGTGAAGGACCAGACGACCCTGTTGCGCGCACTCGCCGCACTGGCCCGCGCCGGGGTCGACTTCCGCATCGACCTGGTCGGGGTGGACACCCTCGACGGCGCGATGCAGCGCCTGGTCGCCACGCTTGGCCTGAGCGCGCGCGTGCGCTTCCTCGGCTTCAAGACCCAGCGCGACCTGCGGCCGCTGGTGGAGGCGGCGGATCTGCTGGTGTTGTCGTCGCAGCACGAGGCCGGGCCGCTGGTGTTGCTGGAAGCGGCCGTGGCCGGCGTGCCGACCGTGGGCACCGCGGTCGGGCATCTGCAGGAGTGGGCGCCGTCGGCGGCGCTGGCGGTGCCCGTGGGCGACTGGGCCGGGCTGGCCGATGCGCTACGCCAGGTACTCAGCGACGACGACCTGCGCCTGCGCCTGGCCTGGGCGGCGCAATGCCGGGCCGTGCGCGAGGACGCCGACTGCAGCGTGCGCGGCTTCACCGCGCTGTACCAGCGCCTGTGCGCACCGCGCAGCACCGATGAGCGGCGCGCGGCGCAGAACGGTTGACGCGCAGCGCGGCGTGCAGGCGCTTCGCCTTTAAGGCGGCCTCGTGTCTTTTCGTGGCAGCGGCTTCAGCCGCGACGTGCGCCGCCACAACGGCTGTCGCGGCTGAAGCCGCTCCCGCGACGGTCGCTTACTGCGCGCTCTAGGAGGGCGTGCGTCACTCCGACGACGGCGCATAGCCCTGCAGCGCGGTGCGCACCGCGTACAGCGTGTCCATCCGCGGCACCGGACGCAGCAGACGCTGCAGCACGCGGCGGCGCTGCGGCAGGCGCACCCAGTCCTGGCCCTGCAACCACAGTTGGGTACGAATCATCTCGGCGCGTTCCTGGCGGCTTTCCGCCGAGGGCTGCAGGCGCTGGCGCAGATAGTCCAGCACCTCGCCGCCCGAACGCGCCCATTCGATGCCCGGTAGCGCCGGCAGCCACAGTTGCGAGCACGACGCCGCGGTCAGATCCAGTCCGCGCGCGCGCAGCCGCAACAGCGGCGGACACTGCGAGCGCAGTTGCTGCAGCACGGCTGGCGGGATCGCGGCTCGGTAGTAGCGCAACATCAGCCGCAGCGGCGGCCATACCCACCAGGCGTCGGTACCGGTCAGCATCTGCCAGTCGCTGGCGCGCATGCGCGGGGCGAGCAAGGCCAGGTCGTGCAGGTGCATCAGCCGCAGGCTGCGGCTGCACAGTCCGCCGGCCGCGTGCAGCAGCAGGTGGCGCATCAGCGCGCCGTTGCTGGGGTAGGGATTCAGGCCGGGCCTGCCGTCGCGCGGCAGGAGTTGCGTACCGAGGTCGACCGTGCGCAGCGGCAGGCGTTCCTGGATGCGCACGTGCAGTTCGATGTTGATCGGCGTGTCGCGGTGCTCGCCCAGGCCACCCACCGCCTGCGCCTGCGCTGGACGAAAGGTCTGGTGCTTCCACTGCGCGAACTCGGCCACGTAGCCCAGCGCGGCGAGCAAAGTCGCGGCACGCTCGGCGTCCTCGGGGCGCACCAGCAGGTCGATGTCGGCCATCGGCCGGTCGCCCGGCCGATACAGGCCTTGCGCATGCAGCGCCGCGCCTTTCAGCGGCACGATCGCCAGGCCGGCGGTCTGCGCCAGGGCGTCGATTCGCTGCAGCAACGCGGCGATGCGCTGGTAGCGCTGCGCCACGTGTTCGCGTTGCCCCTCCAGGAACGCGCGCCACGGCCGGTCCGGCCATTGCGAGCGCTGGCTCAGCACTGGCGCCACGCCGTGCGCGACCGCCGCGGCTGCGGCCAGTTGCCAGTGCAGGCCGCTCCAGTCCGGCATCGGCGCACCGGGGCGTGCCAGCTCATGCGCCAGGGTTTCGGTGGCCAGGCGCAGGCCACGGCCGATGCGCCGCAACGGCAGGTGTGCCGGCGTCGCCGCGGCTGCCGCTGTCGGCAGGTCGGCCGCCACGGCCGGAGACGAGGGCGTCGCCAGGTCGCTCATGAGCGCTGCACCAGCGGGATGCGGCGGCTGCCGCCGGCGGCGACCGCCTTGGCCGCCGGTGCTGGCGGCGCGTCGGTCCGATGCTCGGCTTCGCGCGCGATCAGCGCTGCCCAGTCGGCGTCCAGCGCCGCCCAGTCCTGCGCGTGCGTCGGCGCCGGGCGCGCATCCTCGCGGCATTGCAGGTCCACCTGCCGGTGCAGCAGATCGCGTACCTGGCGGTAGAACGCCGAATCGTAGGCGCCACGGAACATCATCGCCAGGTCGTCGCTGTCCTGCCAATGGGTCTTGCGCCCGAGCTGGTCCTTGACCTGCTGGTAGAACACGGTGCCGGGCAGCGGGTAGGACACGCTGACGCCGATGTCGTCCGGGCGCGCCTGCGCCACCAGCCGGCGCGTGGCGAGGATGTCGTCGAGTTGCTCGTCCAGGTAGCCCAGCTGCAGGAAGAAGCCGACGCGGATGCCCTGCGCGCCCAGCCGCTGGCGCGCGGCGATCACGCCGTCCACGTCGGTGCCCTTGGTCATCTTGTCGAGGATGCGCTGGCTGCCGCTCTCCGCGCCGATCCAGGCCTCGCGGCAGCCGGCCCGCGCCAGGGCGGCGGTCATGCGCTCGCTGCACAGGTCGGCACGGGTCTGGATGGTGAAGGGCACCGCGCCGTCGGCGGCGGCCAGCGCATCGGCGAAGTCCTCCACCCAGTCCACGTGGAAGCCGAAGATGTCGTCGGCCATCCACACATGGTCGGGCGCGAAGCTGCGCTTGAGCTGGGTCATCTCCGCGGCCACGTCCTGCGCCTCGCGGCGCTTGTAGTGATTGCCCCAGATCGGCTTGGCGCACCAGTTGCAGCGGAACGGGCAGCCGCGCGAAGCGGCCATGTTCAGGCTGAAATGGCCGTGTCGCTGCTGCCAGAACGCGCGGTAGCGCGGGATATCCAGCAGGTCCCAGGCCGCCGTCACCGACAGCCGCGGATCCGGCGGCCGCGCACCGATCTGCGCGCGCTTGAGTTGCGGCAGCACCGCGCTGGCCACCTCGGCGAGGCCGGCCACCCAGCGCGCCGGGCCGATGTCCGGTTCCACCTGCAGCCGCGCCACCAGGTCCAGCAAGGCCGCGATGCCTTCGCCGATCAGCACCGCGTCGGCACCGGCCGCAAGGAACGCCTCCGGATGGTCCGAGGCGTCGGAGCCGGCGACGAGTACCCGGCTGCCGCCGGCGCGCGCCTCGGCGATCATCCGGCACGCGGCCTCGCGCATCCGGCTCAGGCACATCTTGGTGAGGAAGTTGAAGTTGTCCTCGTAGAACACCACCAGGTCCGGCCGCTGCGTGCGGACGGCGTGGTCGTAGTCCTCCACGCCCTCGGCCAGCATCGCGTCGAACAGCGTCACCTGGTGTCCGTGCTGACGCAGCAGTGCCGCCACCTGCAGCGTGGCCAGCGGCGGGTACGGTTTGCCGCGTTCCCATTGCTTGGGGTCGTAGCGCAGGAAGTAGGAGTGGCTGACCTGGATCTTGAGCATCGGCGAAAGGTCTCGTTCGGCGCCGCGGGGGAGGGGCGCATGCAGCGATGGCCGCGCGCAGGTGGCCGTGGCGGTAGGTGCCGGGGCTGCGCTGTTTGGTTGCGCGAAACACCAGCATGACCCCGCGCAACCTTTGGCCGCGGCAGGCGCACCCACGCTGCATCCACCCAAGCGACCCTTCTCCGATGCAGCGATCGACCGTGCGTGTTCTGGACGTGGCAACAAGCGACCACGCCACGCCAGTCGTCGCTGCGGGCGGTGCCTGCGATCCGTTCCACACCCAGCTGCGGCGCCCCCACACCCTCAGCAAGCAACTGCTCGGTGGACGCTTCCACTTCGAGAGCAACAGTCCGGCGCTGCTGGCCTTGGTGGAAGCGGCATTCGGCGCGGTGCCGGCGCATCGCCTGCCGGAGAGCGCCGCGTTCCGCATCGAACTGACCCTGGTGGACCGCGGCGACGCGCCCTACGCGCTGGCAATGGAGCCGCCGCCGGTGCAGACCCATTCCGGCGCGGGTGTATTGAGCGGGGTGATCGATGCGCACAACTACGTCGTGCTGGTGCCCGAGCAGCGCAGGGCGCTGGTGGTGGTGTCCGAGGACATGCTCGCGCACGCCTACCACGTGCGTTACGAACTGATCGAGTTCGCCGTGTTCGTGCTTGCCGCGCACGGCATGCGCCTGGTGCCGCTGCACGGCGCCTGCGTCGGCCGCGACGGCCGCGGCGTGCTGCTGCTCGGCGGCAGCGGCGCCGGCAAGTCGACCCTGGCGCTGCACAGCCTGCTGCGTGGGCTGGAGTTCCTTGCCGAGGACGCGCTGTTCGTCGCCCCGCACTACCTGCTCGCCACCGGCATCGGCAACTTCCTGCATCTGCGGCCGGAACTGTTGCACCTGCTCGATCCGCAGACCCGCGCCTGGATCGCCGCGGCGCCGATGATCCGCCGCCGCAGCGGCGCGCTGAAGCACGAGGTGGACATCCGCCAGGGCGAGGGGCGCCTGGCACAGGCACCGTTGCGGCTGGCCGCGGCCGTGTTCGTCTCGTCCACCATGGCCGCCGATCCGCAGCGGCTGCTGCAGCCGATGCCCGACGCGGACGTGGCGGCACGGCTGGCCGCGGACCAGCCCTACGCCGCGGGCCAGCCGCACTGGCCGTTGTTCGCGCGCCAGTTGCAGCGGCTCGGCGTGTACGAACTGCAGCGCGGCACGCATCCGGAGGCCTCGGTCGATGCGGTGCAGACACTGTTGGCCTGATCCCGTGCAAAACGTGACGGTGCCGGCGACGCGCATCGCCGACGCAGGGGAGTGGGGATGGCGCACCGCGTCGATGGTCCGCCCCAAGGACACCCACCGATGAGCACACGCCCGCAACCGGTATCGCACTTGCTGCGCGCCTTCGTCGCCGTGCTCGGTCGCGGCGAGCGCCTGCGCATCGCCGGGTACGTGCTGCTGTCGCTGCTCGGCGCGCTGGCCGGCGCGCTGGCCGCGGTCGCGCTGGTGCCGCTGGTGCAACCCGGCCACGTGCTGACCCTGGCCGGCCACGCCTTGCCGTTGCCGACCGGCTTCCTCGCGCAGACCCTGCTGTTCGTCGCCGCCAGCAGCGGCTTCGCCCTGCTGCGTTGGTGGGGCACACGACTGGCCGCGGACCTGGCCAGCCGCCACGCGCTGGACCTGCGCCGGCAGGTACATGCGCGGCTGCTGCAGGCGCCGCTGCCGGCCCTGGCCGACGCCAGCTCGGCGGAAATCGCCAACCTGCTCACCTACAACGTCGAGATCGTGGTGCAGGGCTTCAGCGCGCTGCTGCAACTGCTGGTGGCGGCGATCACCGCGGTGGTGAGCCTGGCCGCGGCGTTCCTGGTCTCGCCCATGCTGGTGCTGGCGCTGCCGCCGCTGCTGGCGCTGGGCCTGCTCGCCTTCCGCATCGCCGGCCACGAACAGGCCCGGGTCAGCCGCGAGTACGTCGCCGACATGACCCGGCTGTTCTGGCTCAGCGAGGATTTCCCGCGACGCCTGCGCCACGTGCGCTCGTTCGCACGGGAGGCGCGTGAGCAGGAAGCCTACGAGGCGATCGCCGGTCGGCTCGCCTATGGCTACGCGCGCCAGCAGGCGCTGGTCGCCTCCGGCCGCCTGTTGCTGGAACTGGCGGCGGTGGCGGCCATCGCCGCGATCATGCTGCTGGCTGGGGTGTGGCACGGCATCGACCGCGGCGCGCTGATCACCGTCGGCCTGCTGCTGGGACGGCTGCTGCCGTACCTGGTCTCGACCCGGCAGAGCGTGCAGCAACTGCGCTCGGCCGCGCCTGCGCTGGAACTGTGGCAGCGCTACGTGGCGCTTGGCACGCTGCCAACGCCACCTGGCACCGTGGCGGCACAGCCCAGTGCGGCGACAGAAGCGACGGCGCCGATCCAGATCGAACGCATCGGCCTGGCGCCGCCGCTGGCCGCGGTGGCCTTGACCGGTCTGGTCCTCGCACCGGGCACGCTGACCCTGATCAGCGGCCCATCCGGTGTCGGCAAGAGCAGCCTGATGGACGCGCTGGCCGGCATGGTCGCGCCACCGCAGTTCGCCGCGCACTGCGACGGCCGCGCGCTCGACTTGGCCGGCTATCGCGCCGCGCTGCAGCCCTTGGCCTATGTCGCCCAGGGCGTGCGGCCCTGGCAGCACAGCGTGCGGCACTGCCTCGCCTGGGCGGCACCGGCCGCGAGCGAGGCCGCGATGTGGGAAGCGCTGCGCGACGTCGGCCTGGCCGCGCGCCTGCAGGGCGGCGCCGGCCTGGACACCGCCGCACACGGCGCCGGCGCGCGCCTGTCCGGCGGCGAACTGCAGCGGTTGCTGCTCGCCCAGGTGCTGCTGCGGCAACCGCGCGTCGCCTTGCTCGACGAAGCCACCAGCGCGCTCGACGCCGTCGCCGAACAGCAGGTCCTGAGCACGTTGCGGCGGCGGCTGCCGCAGACCGCCCTGGTCGCGGTCTCGCACCGCCTCGGCCTGACCGCCATCGCCGACCAGTGCGTGATGGTGCAACGCGGGACCGTGTCGCCGCTGTTGTTGGCTGATCGGGCTTCCTGAGCCGACAGCATTCCCTCAGCGTCGCACTCATCAGCAGGGGCCGAACTCCGCTCAGCCCGCTGCAGCCTACTGCTTCGTATGCGTCAGGCAGTCCGATATTTGGGACCAGCAGAAAAACAAAACCCCGCAAGCGGGGTCTTGTTCCTATGTCGTGCCATCTGGACAGACATGACTAAATTGGGGCACTCCCCCTACGGGATATCGCACTTCATCTTTCCATCCACGTAGTACGGCTTGGGCACGTCCGGATTCTGGCTGGTCTTCTCGAACACCACCTCGAACGAGTTGGGGTCCGGCTTGCCCTTGCGTTCGGTGCAGGCGTCCTGCAACTTCTTCTTGACCGCGGCGATGCCGGCGTCGCGGTTGGCACCGTCGGCGCTGTTGGTGAGATTGGCGACCTCGGCGAAGGCCGGCGAGGCAAGGCCCAGCAAGCTTCCTGCGAACACGAGTGCGTGCAGCGTCTTCATGGCGTCTCCTTGTTTTGATGTCCGTACGCGGTGGGAGGCGTGCGTTGCGGCGCATGCGGCAATGCCCGGCGCCGCGGCCGCCCTCCAGCGCGGAGCTAGGATAGGGAGTGCTGGTTAAGGCTTCGTAGGGACGGCCGCGGCAGGATGCCGCGGTGCCATCCGCGCACCCAAGGTACATGTCGGTCTTGGCTGCAAGCTCCTGCCGAGACGCGATGAAGCGCGCAGTGGGCGAGGAACTGCCAACCCTGAAGGTGCGTGCGGCCAACGCGGCAGCAAAGGCTACTCAGTCCGCGGCGCCTCGTAGTTCTGCCCAGGCTGCAGCGTGGTGACGTAGGGGCCGTTCCAATCGCGGTCGAAGATGCGCGTCAGCGTCTCGGCCGGCCCCTTGCCCTTGACGAACACCGAGGCGTCCACCGCGGTATTGAAGTAGCTCCATTCCCAGTTGCCGGTGCCGATCACGCTGCTGCGGTCGTCGGCCACCGCGTACTTGGCGTGCTCGACCCGCGCATATGGGATGAAGCCCTGCGGCGCCGGCGGCAGGCGGCTGAACTTCACCGCGATGTTCGGTAGCGCGGCCAGGCTTTTCAGATAGGCCTGCATCGGTTCGCGCAGCGCCCAGTCGGCGACGATGATGTGCACCTGCACGCCGCGGGCGGCGGCGTCGCGGATGGCGCTGTCGACCGGTGCCCACCAGCCCTTGGGCCCGAAGCTGCGGATCGCCGAGAGCGTCATCACCTGGATGCGCAGCGCATGCTGGCTGGCGCGGATCATCTCGACCAGGGCCGGCTCCTCGGCGCTGACCCATGCCGGCTGCAGCGCCGGCGGGCTGAACGCGGGGAAGGCGACCAGCGGCGCGTCGCTGCCGGCATCCAGCAGCACCGGATCGGTGGCGGTGACCGGAACGAAGTCCGGCGGCTGCACGCCGCGCGCCTGCGCCTTGGCCAGATTGCCTTCGTCGGCCAGGCGCCAGCTGTAGTCGAAGCTCGCGGCGAAGGTCTTGGCGAAGCGCGCGTCATCGATGCGCGCGCCGATCTCATGGATCTGCTCCAGCGCCCGCCAATCCCAGTTCTGGCTGCCGACGAACACGCTGGCGTCGTCGACGATCATGTACTTGGCGTGCAGCACGCCGCCGGTCAGCGTATCGACCGGCAGCACCCGCACGGTGATGCCCGGCACCTTGCCCAGCCAGGCGACGCTGTCCGGGTTCTTGGCCAGGAAGGTGTGGTCGACCAGCAGGTGCACCGCCACCCCGGCGCGGGCGCGGGCGGCCAGTGCGTCCAGTACCGGCGTCAGGCCGGTGCCGGGCTTCTCGGAAATGTAGAACGCGGCGATGTCGATGCGCTGCCTGGCCCCGTTGATCATCGCCAGCCAAGTCTGCTGGGTGCGCGGCACGCCGGGCTCGCCGTAGACGCTGGCCTCGGGCACGCTCTCGACGATCTGAAACTGCGAGGGCTGCGGCCGGGCCTGGGCGCCGGTGGCTGCCGACAGCAGCAGGCAGGCCATGGCGGCGGACAGGAAGCGGCGTGCGGGATGCACGCTGGCGATGGAAGCGAGAGGCACGTTGGGTGTCCTTGCGGGAGCGTGGGAAGTGGATGCCGGGCGGCGATGCGCGTGCATGCTACCGGCAGCTGTCGTAGCTTGGCAGCCTGCTTTGCAGCGCATGTGTCAGTGAGATGGTGACGGCTAAGTTGGCGTTCCCGTCCAGGGGCGTCAGCGCTTCAAGGCAGAGCGCGCCACCAATGCGCACGCAGGCCGCAGCCGACCTTCATCGCTTGACCACTCACGGTTCTGATTGGATCAGGGCGTCGCGATGCCGCGCCGCGCGGCGTTCGCAGAAGGAATGCATCGCCGTCCAACGGCACCGGCGACCGCGTCGTGCCGCGCGAGAAGATTCATGCCCGACCGTCGGCGAATGCGGCCTGCGCCTGCGCAAACCACTGCAGCACCTGCTGGCGATGCGGCTCGCCCCAGCAGCGCACGAACTGCTGGGTGTGGTGGTCGGTGAGGTCGTTGAGCGCGGCGATGCGTTGCGCGACGTAGGCAGGCTCCAGTCGCAGGCCGCAGTCGACCTCGATGCAGTGGCGCCAGGCGGTGTAGCTGTCGGGAATGATGGATGAAGACATGAAGATCCCTGGAGTTCGGCGCCCATCGCGGCACAGGGCCGCCGCGCGAGGCGCGTCGGTGGTGGCCGGATGCGAACCGCGGCTGACTGACGGCAACGGCAGGCTTGCGCCCGCGCTCGATAGTTCACTAATGTTATAGTGTAACTCAACCGATGCGCTGCATATGCGACCTGGCATTCCCCTGATCCTGTTGCTCCTCTCCGCCAGCTCGCCAGCCACCGCTGCGATCCGCCACCATGGCCCGCACGTGCACGGCCAGGCCAACCTGGAGGTCGCCGTCGACGGCACCGCCGTGGACGTGCAGCTCAGCGCGCCCGGCATCGGCATCCTCGATTTCGAACACCCGACGCGCGATGCCGGCGAGCGCCAGCGGCTGGAGGCCGCGGTCGCCACCCTGCGCGGTGCGGGCTGGTTGCAGTTCCCGGTCGCGGCGGCCTGTTCGCTGCGCAGCGCGCAGGTCACCACCGAGGGCTACGACGTGGCGATGGCCGATCCAGACGAGCCCGGCCACAGCCACGCCGAGTTCCACGCCCGGTACGCGTTCAACTGCACGCAGCCGGCGCGACTGGATCACCTGCAGGTGCTGTTGCCGCAACGTTTCCCCGGGCTGCACACGGTGCTGGTCGATGTCGCCACCGCTGCGGGCCAGGGCCGCACCGAGGTGGTGCCCGGGCAGACCCGGGTGAAGCTGCCGGAATGAACCAGCACCACGTCGTCGAACTGACCGAGGTGCGCTTCGGCTATCCCGGCGCCGCCGCACCGGTGCTGGACATCGCATCGTTTGCGCTGCCGCGTGGGCAGCAACTGTTGCTGCGCGGCGCCAGCGGATCGGGCAAGAGCACCTTGCTGGCCTTGATCGCCGGCGTGCTGCAGCCCACGGCCGGCTGCGTGCGCGTGGCCGGGCAGGACCTGGCGGCCTTGCGCAAGGCCGCACGCGATCGCTTCCGCGCCGACCACTGCGGCGTGGTGTTCCAGCAGTTCAACCTGCTGCCGTTCCTGAGCACCCGCGACAACATCGCGCTGGGCCTGCAGTTCTCCGCGCGCCGCGGCCGGCTGGCGGCGGGCACGCAGGCGCTGGACACCGAGATCGAGCGGCTGATGGTCGCGCTGGGCCTGGACGTGGCGGCGCTATGGTCGCGGCCGGCTGCCCGCCTCAGCGTCGGCCAGCAGCAACGCGTTGCCGCCGCGCGCGCGTTGATCGCGCGGCCGCCGCTGCTGCTCGCCGACGAACCCACCTCCGCGCTCGACCCGGTCGCGGCGCAGGCCTTCCTGCAGTTACTGTTCGCCGAGTGCCGGCAGGGCGGCACCAGTTCGATCGTGGTCAGTCACGATCCGTCGATCGCACCGCTGTTCGACGCCCAGGCCGACCTGGCCACGCTCAACCGCGCCGGCGCCGGAGGTGCACGATGAGCCTGTTGAAGCTGGCCCTGGCCAGCCTGCGCAGCCGGCGCCTGGGCGTGGCGTTGACCGTACTGGTGATCACCCTGAGCGTGACCCTGCTGCTGGGCGTGGAGCGGATCCGCACCCAGGCGCACGAAGGTTTTGCCAGCACCGTGTCGGGCACCGACCTGATCGTCGGCGCGCGCTCGGGCCCGGTGAACCTGTTGCTGTACTCGGTGTTCCACATCGGCGACGCCACCAACAACGTGTCGTGGAAGAGCTACCAGGACCTGAGCGCGATGCCCGAAGTGAAGTGGGCGGTGCCGCTCTCGCTGGGCGATTCCTACCGCGGCTACCGGGTGGTCGGCACCAGCACCGGCTTCTTCGAGCACTACCACTACGGCGCCAAGCATCCCCTGGCGTTCGCGCAGGGCAGGGCGTTCGACGATCTCTACGATGCGGTGATCGGCGCCGACGTCGCCGCCGCGCTCGGCCGCCACCTCGGCGACGAGATCGTGCTGACGCATGGCACCGGGCGCATCAGCCTGGCCAACCATGCCGACAAGCCGTTCCGGATCGTCGGCATCCTGCGCCGCACCGGCACGCCGGTGGATTCCAGCGTGCTTGTGTCGCTGCAGGCGATCGAGGCGATCCATATCGACTGGCATTCCGGCGTGCGGCTTCCGGGCCACCACGTCAGCGCCGCGCAGGCGCGGGCGATGGACCTGACCCCGGACACCATCACCGCCTTCATGCTCGGCCTGAAGACCCGCATCGCCACCTTCTCGGTGCAGCGGCGGATCAACGAGTACCCGGAGGAAGCGATGCTGGCGATCATGCCCGGCGTCTCCCTGCAGCAGCTGTGGGGCACGCTGGGCACGGCCGAAGGCGCCTTGCGCATGATCGCTTCGCTGGTGGTTCTGCTCGGCCTGGTGTCGATGGTCGCGCTACTGGTGGCCACGCTGCAGGAGCGGCGACGCGAGATGGCGATCCTGCGCGCGGTCGGCGCACGGCCGCGCGACATCGCCTGGCTGCTGCTGTTCGAGGCCGGCCTGGTCACCGTGGTGTCGTGCGCACTGGCGCTGCTGGCGGTGACCGCGGCCAGCTGGCTGGCGCGCGGCTGGGTGCTCGATCATTTCGGCCTGGCGATCAACCGTATCGCGCCCAGCGCGGCGGAGTGGGGCTGGCTCGGCTGCGTGCTGCTGGCCGGTGTGCTCGCCGGCATCGTGCCGGCCCTGCTGGCCTATCGCCGCACCCTGGCCGATGGCCTGTCGCCGGAGTTGTGAGCATGACGCGCTGGATCCTTTCCTTGCTGGTGCTCGCACTACTGTGCGGCTGCGGCCGCCAGCAGCAACCCGACACCCCGGGAAAAGCGCAGGCGACGGCGGCGGCGCGGCCAGCACCGGCCAACGACGCCGCGATCAATCCGCCGCTGGGCGAGCCCGATGCCGACGGCTATCGCGAGCTGGACTGGAGCGCGATGCTGCCGCCGGCCGAGCTGAAGGCCCTGGAAAACAGCGACGAAGCGCCGGTCGACCACACCGGCAAGCGTGCGATGCCGCAGACCGGCACCTACAACACCGTGGCCGCGGTGCTGGCGCGCAAGGTACGCCTGCCGGGCTACGTGGTGCCGCTGGACAGCGACGATGCCGGCCGTGTGCGCGAGTTCCTGTTCGTGCCGTACTACGGCGCCTGCATCCATGTGCCACCGCCGCCGCCGAACCAGATCGTGCATGTGCGCCTGGACACCCCGATCGACCCGCCCGACATGTACAGCCCGTTCTACCTGACCGGCCAACTGCGGGCGGAAACCCTCCACGGCGAACTCGCCGGCACCGCCTACACGATGGAGCAGGCGCACCTGCGTCCCTATGAAAAAGGCTGATCGCCATTTCCTGCTGGCTGGAGTGCTGTGCCTGCTGGCGGGCTGCCACGGTGATGGCGGGAAGCAGCCGGACGCCACGCCGACACCATCGCCGGCAGCGACGCACGCGACCGCAGCCGGCGACGCTGTCCCGGACACAGTGGAACGCTGGGAGCAACTGGCACCGGCCAACGACATCTACCAGCGCCCGCCGCCGCGGATCGGCACGGCGTGGCGAGGCGACGCCGCGGTGATGGATCAGGCGGCGCCGGTCGACGATGGTCCCTCGGTGGTCAATGGCATGCCGATCGACCACTCCGGCACCCAACGCGCCGCGCAGTTCGGTTCGTCGCAAGTGGTGAAGGGCCTGGAAGGCAAGCGCTTCGCCCTGGACGGCTACGTCGTGCCGCTGGAAAGCGACGACCAGGGCAAGGTCAGCGAACTGCTGTTCGTGCCGTTCTATGGCGCCTGCATCCACGTACCGCCGCCGCCCCCGAACCAGATTCTGCACGTGGTGCTGCGCACCCCGATCGACGTACCGGAGCTGTGGGACCCGTTCCACCTGCAGGGAAGGCTGCATCTGGCCGACTTCAAGGCCGATATCGCCAATGCCACCTACGAGGCGGAGGACGCCACGATCGCTCCGGTGCAGGGCTGAGGGCGCGGGGCGATGCGCCTGAAGTCGCCGATGCGTTTGGCGATCGCGATCGCCGCCTGTGGCGTCGTCGTTGCCGGCGGCATGCTGTTGGCATTGCGCACGCACGGGCATGTGGCACCGACACCGCGTGCTGCTGCGACCGCGGCGATCCACCCGCCAACTGTGCCCGCATTTCATGTCGCGCCATTGTCCGAAGATGCAGCCGACAAGCGCATCACCACACTGCTGCAAAGCGATCCCGCATTCGCGCGCGACGCCACATTCCTGATCGTGGCCAGCGTCCGCGAACGCTGCGCACCGGCCCATTCTGGCGAACTGGCCAAGATGGCCAACCGCGCACGCCTGCCGGTGCTGGCCGCAACGTCCGAGGTGACCGCACGCGAGCCCGACCTGGACCAGCCGATCTACCAGGCGATCCAGCGCATCGCCGCCGCTGCGCCCTGCGGCCGCGCGCTCGACCTGACGGCGACCGGCCTGCCGCTGCAACTGGACCCGGAACGCTACGCGGCCGCGTTCCCCGACAGCTACTACCAACCCACGCTGGGCACCGTGCCGCACGAGTACGCCGGCCAACCGTTGGGCACCCGCGCGGCACAGGAATGTCAGTCGATCGCCTACGCGGTGCTGCCGCTGGGCCGGGATGGCTGGCAGTGCAGGGCACTATGGGCCGGCATGCGCCCGCGGATCGTCAAGGCCTGTGAGCAGGCCCGCAGCGAAGCCGGGCAGGGGGCGGGTGACGCGATTCCGCCGGAGGTCGCGAACCGGCTGACGCCGGTGGTGGCTGGCATGTTGGAAAAATTGCCTCAATACTGCCGGTAAGTATACGGCCCTTTGTGACTTTGCTTCAGTTGCGGGATGAGTGAGCAATGATGAGAAACGCGCAGCTAAACCGGATCCCTAGCATTGAATTGCAGTTGCTCAAGTGGATTGAACTGGTTGATGAGGGGAATATTCCGGATTGTGTGAATCTACAGCGCGCTGGTACACGACTCTGGATCAAGCGCGCCCGACAACGCTTACCCGGCTTTGGCGATGATGTGAGGGTGCTTACCTTGAGCAACGTCCAGGTCAATCGCCGATCACAAGGAAAGGGATGGTTTACCGGGTTTTTAGACTTGTGCGACACCTTGATGCCCTGGCCCGCTCTGTATGTGGAGTGCGTGCAGAATAAGAGACTGGCCAACTTCTTAAGTCGACAAGGGTTCATTGCACTGCAGCACGATAACTTCTATCGTCCATCCAAACGCTGGCGCGCCATCAATAGCTGGACTTCCGAAGATATCAGCGACGCGCAGCGCGCGGCCAATAGTGTTCATGTGCGTTCGCTTTTTGATGAGCCCGCGGCGATCGCTGAACTTGCTGGAATGCTAAACCTCCCTTTGGCCTCCAAGCGACTCCGAGGAAACTTGGATCAAGCGGGAGATTAGGGAGGCTTATCGGGGGCATGAGGACGACTTAGAGTTCCATCGAAGGAACCAAGTGCGGATTTCCATCGCCTGAATCCGGGCGATACAATTTGCGATAGAGAAAGCCTTTCACCGTACTGAAGCGGATCCTTAAGCAATGCGGTGAGATGGCAAAGCAAATGCACGGGCAAAAACAGGGTGCGACGGATGCTCCTTCCAAAAGATATTGAGCTGGGCTTTTCATTCTCCGGCTATGATCAGAATCCTCGATTGCGCGTAATGGTGTTCGATCCAAGGGGCGGAAGCTACCCGCGCGGAACATTCTTCTGCGACGACGGCTTCTTCCACGCCGATGCAGATCTCGCCTTCACGGTCGTACGGTGCTCAGGTTGGCGGTCCATCGACGCAGACGTCCCATTCTCCGAGTTTGCTTGGGCTTCTCCTGCCCAAGTGAGAGTGCTGGGCGCGCTTCTCTTCTGTCAAACCTTTGATGGTGCTTGGATCCGGCTCTACCCAGTGGCCGGGCCGGAATTGGTGCTGAGTATGCATCAGCCTGATCTCTCAGATCGGGCCACCGTCAGCTTGATCAAAGAGCGATTGTTGCTCTCAGCAAGAGCACAGCGACGTATGCCGATGCCGAGCGGCCCCCACGTATCCGCAAGCGTATTGAGAGAGCCTTATCATCTGCTGGACCAAGACATCGAAATGGATCGATTCGCGCCATCCTACCGAAGGATCGACCCTGCAAACTTTGTGCTGATGCGAGGCGTTCAGGCGCTAGTGAAGTCAGACATGCTGGGGCGCCATCAAGAGTTCGGCGAAGAATCAGTCATTGCTGCCTTCATTGCATTGGATGCTTCATTTTCCTTAGTACAGCGGAAGCTCAAGTTAGAGGGCCTGACCAATCCGTCGGCGCATGATGCGGCCCGGTGGCTTCATCGTAATCTCTACGAGCCATTTGGGCATGATCCGCCTGGGGAGCTAGAAAATTACTTTGACGATTTCTACAGCAGTAGAATCTCAACGCTGCATCCGGGCAATCGGTTCGGAGATTTTCCTTTTTCGCCAACCATGTGGGACGACGCAATTCATCTGAGATCGCAGCTAAGGCAAGTCTTCTCATTCTTGGTGCATGGAATGCATTTTAAGGACTTCGAAGATGCAGTCGACAACTATCACAAGCGGCACGTTTGAGGAGGCGTAACGATGTAGTCCATCGAAACATTTAAGTAAACACATTTGCTTGAGCGCAGGGTGATCGGAAGCGCGAGCGATAAAGGCTAGAGCGGGGCGAGGGATGCCGAATTCTGGCCAAGATATGTCTCGCCTCGAGATTTGGGAGATTTATCGGGGTTAGGGTGTCTATCGATCTATAGCTGACCCACCCCTGATAACTCGGACACCTGAAAGCGAGGACAATCCTCGCACGGAGGTGTTCGATGCAGAAGCGGCAGCGGTTCACGGCGGAGTTCAAGCGGGAAGCAGTGCGGTTGCTCAGGGCGGGAGATCGGCCAGCGGCCGTGATCGCGCGGGAGTTAGGCATCCCGCGCAACCGGCTCTACAAGTGGGCCACGGACCTCGATGCGAAGGGCGCGAGCGCCTTTGGCGGCAGTCGCCGGCCCAAGGCCAATCCGGATGAACTGGCCAAGCTGCAGCGCGAGAACGAGCGGCTGCGCCAAGAGAACGAGATCCTAAAAAAAGCGGCGGCGTACTTTGCGCGGGAGCTACCGTGAAGTACGCCTGGATCCGAGACCAGCGGAGTTACCGGGTGCGTTGGCTCTGCCATGCGCTGGGCGTGTCGCCCAGCGGTTACTACGCGTGGTGCGCTCGCCGTCCGGGGCCGCGCGCGCAGGAGAATGCCCGGCTATTGCAGCGGATCGAGCAGTTGCACGCGCAAACCCGCGAGGCGTATGGCAGCGAGCGCCTGTGGCGCGCGTTGCGCCAGCAAGGTGAGACCTGCGGCCGGCATCGGGTGCGGCGCCTGCGGCAGGCACATGCGATCCGCACCAAACGGCGGCAAGGTTACCTGCGCACGCGCAGCACCTATCAGCGTGTGGCGGTGGCGCCTAACCGGCTGGCATGGCCGTTCGTCAGTCCCGGGCCAGATCGAGTGTGGGTGGCGGACATCACCTTCGTGCCGACCCGGATGGGCTGGTTGTACTTGGCGGCGGTGCTGGACATGCACAGCCGGCAGATCGCGGGCTGGGCGATGGGGGAGCGGGCCGACCAGGCGTTGGCTAGCGCTGCACTGGGCATGGCCCTGCATCGCCGGCGGCCAGCGCAGGGAGCCATCCACCACAGCGACCAGGGCACGCAATACACCAGCGGTGCATATCAGCGGCAGTTGCAGGAAGCTGGGCTGGTCGCGAGCATGAGCCGCAAGGGCATGCCTTACGACAATGCGGTGATGGAGAGCTTCTTCAGTTCGCTCAAGCAGGAACTGACGCACCACGAGCGCTTCGCCAGTCTCGACGAAGCGCGCGGGAAAGTGTTCGAGTACATCGAAGTGTTCTACAACCGGCAGCGGTTGCACAGTGCGCTGGGCTACCGCTCGCCGGCCGAGTTCGAGAAGATGGTTGTTGTTCCCTAATTAACCTGTCCGAGAAATCGGGGGTGGCTCATTGCCTATTAAAGGACGCGCAAATTGACGGAGTTGAAGCAGACAGCGAGAGCTGGCTCGTTAGCCAGTGTGGTGGGGGATCGGCCACCGCGCCCCTTTGCCACGGAGTGGCACGCGGTGATCACAGGTATCTAACAAAGCCCCTCCAGGGTCAACTGCTGGTTGATCAAGATGTGACTCTTTCCCAAGACTTCACCGCTGTAAGCTTGTCTCCACGGCAATGCAACGATGGGCAAGTAGTTGCAAAGCGCTTGGTCGGCTAGCGCTTTGCGGCAGCAGGTTTCGATGCCAGCTCTATTGACCAACTTCATCCATAGCAAGTCCAGCATCTGCGGTCATGTCACAGACTGGTGCGGCCGCATTGAGGTGGACGATTGGCGTAAGTCGCAACTTGGTTACGTGTTGCCCTAGAATCATCGTTGCCGAAGAATCAACCGAAACGCACAGTACAACCGCATCCATGATGGAAGCCTCCATTAACGACCAGACTGCAATTCCCGTTACGGTTGCGAGCGTATCCCATAAGGGAAAGTTCTACGTTGTCGAGCCGAGTTTTTGGGGCAACGGCCGCAGTGCGGACCTGGAGATTGCCAATGAAGAGAGGCTTCTGCCTCCAGACATGAACACCGTGGACCTCCCAACGGCGCTGCCGATCAGTAGTGAACGGATGGTCGCCAGTGCGTACAAGCTGGCGGTGGAGGCCGGATTCAAGCCCAATAACAAAGTGGAAGTTGCGTTTAACTTGCCAACAGCGAAGCAATTAGCAGGCGAGACCATGTTCGTAATGCGCTCCGGCTCTGGGGCCTCCCAAGATCCTTACGCCAATCGTGCCCAAATGCCAACGAGCGAGGCGCTAGCCGCATCGCTCGAACAACAGTATATTGCCGCCAGTCAAGCTCGAGATATGCAGGAGCAGATGCGGTTGCAAGAACTCGCGCAAACTCGTGATAGTGGCCTACATGGCCCGAACAGAGGTGGGCCGGCGATTTCATGATCGGACTCTGCCCATAGAACGTACAGCTGCCTATGGCTGCCAATGAGCATCGAGAAGAACAACTCAAACGTACTGCCACGCCTGGATTACATTGCGTCACCTGCGCTCGATATTGCTGTGGCGCAGATGGTGGCAAACAAACATACTTGCGACGCTCTAGCCAGACGCCGCGTTCGGCTGTCGGCCATCGCAGGGCAGGGCTTGAATCTCTGGCCCGACGAGCATCATATTCCTCAAGGATTCACGTTCTATCTTAGGGCGTTTCCGTTTGCACACCACACCAGTTCCGATAAAGGCATTCCGGCGTTGGTGCCGGCCAGACGGGTCATAGGCGATGCACATCGCCAATATTCTGAAACGATGTCGCCGGAGCAAGAGGCCGCTGTGCTTTCCTTTCTCCGGCACCCTGATCGCGCGCATTGGGGCAGCGAAGAGGGTGCGACATACACATGGATTCGCCCACTTGGATTGTTCCTGGCGGGTGAAGGCAAGAACCGGGTCAGTCTGTTTCAGCGTCTTAGTGAAGAATGGATCCCTGCATGTACTAGTACTGAAGACTATCCCGCGCCCGAGCGTATTGTGCTTTATACAGTCCATATATTGGGAGCAACTCATTACTGGGCAGTTCTGGATAGCCGATACCTCGAGCCACTGGCTAGTCCTGAGTGGGTGTTGCCTGTACTACAGGCCTATGGAGTCGTGATTGGTCGGCACTGGCCTTCCGAATTCCCGATTCAGGCGGCAGTCGAGCGCGCGCTCCGGGAAGTTTCCCATGACGAGCCGAGACGACGCCTGCAGATCGATCTAGAAGTGGTCCGCGCCCGCGATCATTGGGAGCAGGCACATGTGTTGGTCAGTGCTTGGTCCCGGCTTTCGCCAAAGGTTATGTGGGCTTGTATAAGCGTATTTTGCTTGGTTGCGATGGTTGGGGCGATGCTGTTTGCTATTCCTGCTGACTGGTCATGGCTTCGTTGGCTGGGCACAGCGCTTCTTGGCATAGCGGCCGGGTGCTATATGGCACTCCACATCAAACTGATCACCATACGGCAGAGCGATGTTCGATCATCTCTTGGCTATAGTCTGTGGGCGAAGTTGCAAAAGCGCTAGCGCTGAGCTTGCGTCCTGTAAGCGCTGCAAGGTCCCAATTTGGCAGGCAATCAGGTCGCCGCCTCTCACGGGGGATGTATCGGCGCTTGCTGGCCGGATCTAGGAATCATAGGATGGGTTGTTCTGTAGTGGCTTCGCCATTATTTATGTGACGGGCACATAGGGTGGCGGATAGCATAGTCCTGAAGAGCGGATGGCCAGCATTTTAAGCTGAGTCCAGTTGAGGTCGGCAGCGCTGCTTTCAGCTACTCATTTCATGGTTCTTGCCGTTCATCGCCCTGCGGCAAGCAACCTACTAGGGGCGAAAGGAGCTCGTCATGCAGAATGGTGCAAGTGAAGACGTAAGCATTCTCATTGCAACTTCGTTGGCTCGCAGGGTTGTGGATGCGATTCAATTCCCTATTCAAATTAAGACTCCTGCTGCGCGGACTCAGGAGGAGGGTGGCAATCGGCTCGGGGACGCAGAGTTAGAATTCATCAAAGTCGGGAGCGAGCGCGAGGAGGGCGTCCCCGAAATATCGGAAATGAGTGAAACTTTTGCCGCTGGTATCATGGAGATGGTGCAGCGGGTTCGCGACGGTGAGTACGACGAATCGAGCGCCGATCCTGCGCAGTTAAATGCTCTGAGAACGTTGATGGCTGTGCAGGATGCGAATCCTGGTAATTCCGTTTTTTTCAAAGTGAGTTCCGATGAAATCGATGGCGCGTTGAGCGAGTTGGTCTCCAAACGGTCTGTCAGTATTGACGTTGAGTGGGTGAAAGTTGATGTCGAGAAGCCGCTATTAACACTATCTAATCCAATTCTAATTTCAGACATGACAATGCATGTGCAAGCCAAGGTGAGCGCATGTATAAAGCTACTGGGAAAGAAGTATTGCGCCTCCCTGACCTCGCCGCGCATCAGGCTAGAAGCAAGGCAGGGCTTTCTTGAGCTCGAGAGCCGCGCTGCTAAAGTTACGGTAGTTCCCCGGTTCAAAGATCTAGACATTGTTGTGAAAATAAAGATATGGAAGTGGACGGTTAAGATCAAGGTCGGAATTACAGGAATAGTGAATAAGCAGCTCAACAAGCAAGGTCCGATTCAAGTTCTTGACTTGAGCTTGTTCGAGCAGCAAATTCCATTTAGTAGTAAGCGGGTGAGCTTTGACTCATTTGATTTTCCCGCTGATCCGAAGGGGCTTTCTGTACGCGCTTCAATGAGGATCGGATAGTAAATTTGTAGAGGCGACGGCATCCGTCGCCTCTACTTAACAATGATCGCGAGCCGACCTTTATCCGCAGGCCGTTGCTTTGACGAAATAAAGTTTTATTATTTTATCGAATTACTCTATTCGCCTGCGTCAGCGGCTTTTTTTGAAGTATCCGCGATTGGCTGATAGGGGGCTTCAGCTGGGAGAGGATTAGGAGGCGTTTGCCTGCTTTTGGCCGGAAGCGGACAGCCTCTATACCAAGGACACTGGTTGCCAATAAGCACTTTGCCCATATCTCAGCGTCTTGACCGGAGGCTCTTGCTCACTCTACTGGGGATTTCTGCAAGAGTGTCCCCGAGCATCCTTCCGGATGTTCAACACCATGTATGTTCTTGCAACCGATGCCGGGCGCCTCAGCTATACGAGCCGCATTCGGGTTGCAAGACTGCTAAGGCGATAAGCTTGCCAAGCCCGGTATTCGACGGATCGAGGGGAATCGTGAGAATAGTCAAGTTGTCAGTTCAGAACTTTCGAGGGATCAACGAGCTGGAGTGGGCGCTGGAGCGGCAGTCGCTTTGTTGCTTGATCGGCCCTGGGGATTCGGGGAAGTCCACGGTTCTGGATGCCATCGAAGCAGCGCTTTCTTCCCGCTGGTACACCTTCGGTGAGGCCGACTTTAGGGAATGCGACACGTCCCGTTCGATCAAGATCGAAGTGACGATCGCCGAGCTTTCCAAGGCCCTGCTTTCAGACGAGAAGTTTGGTCTCTACATCCGGGGACTGGCACCGGATGGTACGGTGAGGGATGAGCCCGAGGACGGGGATGAGCCAGTCCTGACGGTGCGCCTGGCAGTAGATGCCACGATGGAACCGGTATGTGAGGTGGTCAACGATCGGACCCCGTATCCCCGGACGATGTCCAACCGCGACCGTGCCCTGTTTCGCGTGGTTCGCCTGACCGGCGACGACGCCCGGCACCTGACTTGGGGCCAGGGTTCAATACTGTCCAAGCTCACCGAGTCTGGGGACGAGGCAGCCCAGCACTTGGCGGAGGCCTACAGGGTGGCCAAGGCCAGCACTCGACTGCACGAGATCGAGAGCCTGGTGAAGGTAGCCAAGGAAGCCCAAGCGCGGGCAATCGAGGTCGGAGCGATCGTGGAGGATGAGTACATTCCAGGGTTGGAGTTGCTAAAGGGAGGCTTCTCCTCCGGTTCGATTGCCCTCCACGATGGCGCCGTGCCGCTGCGGCTGGCCGGCACCGGAACCCGGCGATTGGCCACCCTGGCCATTCAGCGCGCCGCGATTGAGGAGGGGGCGATCATCCTGGTGGATGAGATCGAGCAGGGGCTCGAGCCGCACCGCATCCTGGGGGCGATCGTGCACTTACGGCAATCGCAGGCAGTGGCGTCGGCGGCTTTGAAGCCCACCGGTCAGATTGTGATGACCACGCACTCCGATGTGGCCCTCAGCGAGATACCACCCGATGCTCTCTACGTATGCCGCCGGACGCCAGGGAACGCGCTGAAGATTCTTCACCCGACGGATCAAGACGCGCTTCGGCGGGTGCTCAAACACATGCCGAGAGCGTTGTTCGCGCGGCGGCTGTTGGTGTGTGAGGGGGAGACAGAGCTGGGATTGATCCTCGGGCTTCGGGAGCTCTTTCCGGCACGACATGGTGGTGCATCCATCGAACAGAGGGGAGCGGCTGTCGTCGATGGCGAGGGGGGCAATGCGCCGCAGATGGCGGCAGCGCTGGCCGCACTGGGGTATACGACGGCTCTCTATCGGGACTCGGACGTTCCCGTGCCGACCAAGCAGCAAAAGAAGATGGACAAGGTGGGTGTGCATACCATCACTTACTTTGCGGATATCGCCATCGAGGAGGCGTTGTTCGCGTGCGTCGCTGACGACTTGCTTGTGGACAAGCTTTTGATCGAGGCCGAGCGATACAAGGGTGAAGCGACGGTCATTGATCAGCTCAACAAAGCTTTCCCTGAGGCCGGCCCTAGGCTGTATCGACATTCAGCGGTATTTTTTGGGGATGTCGAAGACCATCACGTCGCGGCCCAGCCGCTATGAATTGACCCAGAGCCAATGGGAGCGGATCGAAGACTTGCTTCCAGGCAAAGCCAGTGACCCGGGCCGCACAGCAGCGGACAACCGGGCTTTCGTCAATGGCGTGCTGAGGGGGTTGGG